>NZ_QWGO01000025.1:0-52835 GCF_003435535.1 Desulfotomaculum sp. OF05-3
CTTGAAGTGGGGGCTTCTCGTTCGATTGCCCTATTGGGCAAAGCATAGGCGAGCTATCCCCGTGTGTCCCACGGTTCTGTTATTACGAGCGGGGCTGTTTCGTATCTACGCAGTCCCGAACAAAATCTACGTTTTGGGCGGAGATCAGGAAATTTTTCTTTCTGTTTCAAGTTCAACTCCCGATATTCTCAATCCTTCCCTGCAAATATTGATAGCTGCATTCTCATCACGGTTCATCTGATTTCCACAGGTGCAGCTATAGATACGGTCTTCCAGTTTCAACTCCTTTTTGAGTTTTCCGCAACAGCTGCAGATTTTTGAACTGGGATACCACTTATCAATACGAACCAGTTTCTTACCGGCACGTTCTAATTTGTAGGAAAGAAAATCAGTAAACATACCCCATCCATTATCATGAACACTCGTTCCGAACCTTGAATCCTGGCTCATTTCTTTCATATTCAAAGATTCTATGCACACAAGATCATAAAAATTGGTTATCTTTCTGGATTCCTTGTGTAGATAGTCTTTCCGCTGACGTGCGATATGAGCATGGAGTCTGGCTATTTTCTTTTTCTGTTTCATGTAACGGCCGCTCCCCTTTTCGCAATGACTCAGCCTGCGCTGCTCCCTTGCAAGTTTTTCCTGGGATTTTCGGAAAAAGTGGGGATAATCTGCATGAGCTCCATGGGAATCTACATACAATTCGCTCATGGAAAAATCAAGTCCGATTGCGGTTTTTACTGGCCTGATTTCATGTCCCGGTTCTTCTGCCGCATACAGTAATGATACATAATACTTGTCATCTGCTTCCTGGCTGACGGTGGCACCCTTCAATATGTAACGATCATCGATACTCCGATGCTGTTTTATGCGGATCCAACCTGCTTTCGGAAGTTTCAGTTTCGCATTCTGCAAAGTAATATTTCCATTTACGCAGTTTGTCGTATAACTTCTCACCGGATTCTTTTTTGACTTGAACTTCGGAAAACCAGCCGAAGAATCCCGAAAGAAGTTCTTGTAGGCTGTCTGCAGATGCAGCTGTGCATTGCACAATGCCAGACTGTCTACCTCCTTCAGCCACGGAAACTCTGCCTTATATTTTGCAGGCGTAACCTTTAATACTTTTCCGGTTTTCTCATAATATTCGTTCTTTTCTGCCAGCATCCGGTTATACACGAAACGCACACAGCCAAATGTCCTTGCAAATAGTTCTTTTTGAGATTTATTCGGGTAGATCCGAAAACGGTACACGATGTTCACTCTTCTTTTCTCCCTGTGTTTCTATGTACTGGCGGATAACCTCAATGGGTGCACCACCAGCACTTAACAGACAAAAACTCTGGCTCCAGAACATTTCTTTCCAAAGCTTCTGCCGAATCTCCGGATACTCTTTTTTTATCAATCGGCTGCTTGCGCTTTTATACGCATTAATAAATTTGCTGAGTTCCGATTTCGGATGGGCCCGGAACATGATATGAACATGATCCCGATCATGATTCCATTCCTCTAATGTAACATGATACTTCGGAGCGATATATTCAAAAATCTCCCGGGCCCGATCAGAAACAGGATCCGTCAGTATCTTTTTTCGGTATTTTATAACCAGAATCAAATGATAATAGAGTAGAAATACTGAATGCGCATTACTGTCCAATTTTCTCATAAAATCAGCCTTTCCTTTTACTTTCGACTGATTATATCATAACACAGGAACACTTGTTTGTCTATGTCTTTTAGAACATTTGTTCTTCTATGCTTGTTTTCATTTATGTACACAGATATGTGCAGTTTTAAGATGCCAGATATTGCATGATTTTCCCAAAAGGCAATTCATCTCACCACCTAAAGAGGATGGGAGAATTCTTGCAAAGTGTTGTTAAATATCGTTTACAATCACATTTAGGGTAGGATTCCTCTGGAATCCTGCCCTGTTTTAAATCATACATAGATTCCTGATATTCATTCTTTGATTCTTTATCGATTTGTTTTCAGATACGATAGATTAAAAATAGTTAGATTTGTCTCTAGATTTTATGACTTGTTTAAATATTGTTTTAGACTTCCTGGCATTCTTTTACCGCTTTTGCAAACTCATCCTCATTCATTCCCATAATTGATGCTGCTGTCTTGACGTCGATCTTATGCTCCTGCAGCAGTTTTAAAAGTATATCCATTTTCCCCTGCTGCAGTCCTTCTTTCTGCCCTTGCCGCCTTTCTTCATCCAACATTTCACCAAACAACATATAATTTTCCTCCATTCCCCGATTTTTCTTTAAATCTGTGATCTGTGTCCGAAGTTTCGTGATAAGCAGATCATTTTCTTCCTTTTCCTTCCCGGCATCAGGCTCACCGATCCACTTTAAGAAACGTACAAGTTCCTGTCCTATCCCTGTCTCAATTTTCCCTTTCGTGTTCAGAAAAATCTTGCAGGTTCCATCCTCCAGAAGTTCCCCATCTTCTCTGCAGGTTTCCACAAATGTATACCTGTATCGCTCTCTTCCGAATGGATCAAATGTGCAGATAAAGATCACGATACTCTGCGGCAGCCTTGCAAAATCTTCCCCTGTCTTCAAAGCATCCATATCCATCTGTCCTTGATAATACCTGCTTCTTTTCGGCAGATTTTTTATTGTCCGTTGTCTGCATCTCCACATTATAGACCGTTCCATGTTCATCATCCGCATACACATCAAGACGGACACCTCTTGTTTCCGGATTTACAAAGAGAACATGTTCCGCATGAACCATTACTTTTCTTATCGGGATTCCCAGAATCCGCTCCAGCACTCCCCTGCAGCTTTCCGCATCGGACATGACCGCCGCAAACATAAACGCATCCTTAAATTCAAGTTCCTGATATGTTTTTCTCATGTTTTCCTTTCTTTTTCAGGAACCTTTTGTATGATTTTCTTCATTATAAACCAGCTGCGGACCAGTCTCAAGTTATCAAACGTTTAAAATTATAAAGTTTATATAAACTTTAATTTCGTGTAAAAACGACTCTGATATCAATAATGGGACTGCCGTACTAACTGATATGCTAATGCGACAGCCCCAAAAATAAGTTTTTTATTCTATTTTACCACCGGATCCAGATCTTTCCGCCGAATTTCCAGTTTCCGTAGAGAAGCCGGCCGAACAGACACAGGCAGACGGCGGCGAAAAAGAGGAGTGTGAGGCGGTCGGAGCCTGCGAATGTTGTGAGCAGGGCGAGGAAAGAAGTCAGGGCAAGATACAAAAGGTTCATTCCCTGAAAGCGGATGAAACGGTCTTTTTCATGGATCTTATCGTTCTTCTGAATCCGCTCGTAGGACTTTCCTTTTCCCTTTAACAGCCAGGTACCAATCACGGCCCATTCAATCGTTAAAATACAGAGTATATACTTTGTGAACATGTGCCTTCCTCCTTCACTCCATTATTCTATTTTGACTCGTAAAGAACTACACTTCCCTGTGCCAGGCTCTTTTTCACGTCGATCACTCTCTGGTTCGCGCTGCCTTTCCAGTGCAGGGTCACATCTTTTTCCGCTTCAACGAACGGGCCGTCGACGAGAACATCCACATATTTTAAGAACGGGAGGTCTTTGATGTCTTCCCAGAGAAATCCTGTATACAGCCAGATGGTCTTTTCCGGGAATTTTTTGTGGATCTCCTCGATGAGATTTCCTGTCTCCTTCCGGTTCTGCCAGTGGAGCGGGTCACCGCCGGAAAAGGTCACCCCGGAGATCCAGGCTGGGGAAAGTGCCTCAAAAAGCTCCTCTTTCGCTGCCTCATCGAACGGAAGTCCGCCCTTCACATCCCATGTCACCGGATTCTGGCAGCCCGGACAAGCATGGCTGCAGCCTGCCAGCCATAAGACTGTGCGCAGGCCATCACCGTTTAACATGTCCTCTTTTGTTATGTTGTGGTATCGCATTTTCTTTATCCTTTATCTGTATTCTTCAGTGTTCATATTCTTGTTTTTATTGGCATAAAAACAAGAATCTCTCGGAAGTCCGCCCTATACGTCTTTAGGCAGAAAAATGCTTATGCAAGCAAGCTTGCAACACATTTTTATGAGCTCTGTCTCGCTCGTTTGCAGTGCTCATATTCTTGTTTTCATTTACATGAAAACAAGAATCTCTCGGGCGTTCGCCCTATACGGATTCAGGCAGAAAAATGCTTATGCAAGCAAGCTTGCAACACATTTTTATGCCTGAATCCGTGCACTGCAAACTGGTTTTATCACATGCTCTTTCTCTCAGCGATCTCGGCCATCTTCGCATCATTCAGTCTCGTATCGCCTTTTACGCGGGAATAGCTCAGATATCCATTCATCCGGTCGATCTTCGTGAGGTTTTTGCTTCCGCAGACCGGGCACACATCCATATTCAGTTCCTCGTGCCCGCAGTCATCGCAGTAGGACAGGGACAGGTTTACTCCCTCGTAGAATCCCATCTTCATGGCGCGGCGGACCAGGGAGCGGATCGCCTCTTTGTTGTAGTCGATCGGGTACTTCACATACTGGATCTTTCCGCCGTTGGAGAGCTCCCAGAACCGGTGTTCCAGATTCTGCTTCTGGATTGGAGTGATGTCCTCAGTCACATGGCAGTGGAAGCCGTTGCTGACGTACTCGCGGTCAGAGACATTCTCAATGATTCCGTACTTCTTCCTGAACTGCTTTACCTGCAGACCGCAGAGATTCTCCGCCGGTGTGGCGTAGATCGCATAGAGGTTTCCGTCCTCATGCTTAAACTGCTCCACCTTCTCGTTGATATGCTTTAACACCTCGATGGCAAAGGCGCCGTCCTCCACCAGGGATTTTCCGTTATAAAGTCTCTGGAGCTCGTTGAACGCCGTGATTCCAAAGGACGCCGTCGCGGTCTTTAAGAGCGGCTTGATCTTATCGTGAAGCCCCAAATGTCCGCCGTAGAATCCGCCCTCGCAGTAGGCAAGCGGGTTCGTGGAGGCACGCATCTCGCCGAGGTACGCGTAGGTACGGATATGGATCTTACGGATCAGCTCCAGGTAGTAGTCGAGGACCACATAGAAATCCCTGCTCTCCTGTCTCGCCTTCGCGAGGATCATCGGAAGATGCAGGCTCACAACGCCGATATTGAAGCGGCCAACAAACACCGGAACGTCATTCTCGTCCGCCGGTTCCATGCCGCCTCTCTCATACCACGGGGAAAGAAAGGCGCGGCATCCCATGGGGCTTATGATCTTTCCATACTTTTTATACATGCTGGCGATATATCCCTCACCGCTCAATGACAGCCAGTCCGGATACATCGTCTTTGAGGAACACTCGATTCCTGCCTCGAAGACGTCCTCCAGCTCTTTTCCCGATCCGTGGAGATTCTCATCATATAAAAATACAAGCTTCGGGAACAGTACCGGCTTCTTGTGGCCTTCTTTTCCCTGACCTTTCTTTCTGACGTTCAGCATCGTGATAGTGGCCATCTTCGCGAAGCGGCTTGTTCCGGTTCCCGCTGTCATGGTGATAAACGGGTAGTCACCGCGGCTGGAGGAAACAGAGTTAAACTTGTACTCCCATCCCTGAAATCCCTGTTCCATCTCGCGCTGAACGTCGTTCCATGCCACTTCTTTTGCCTTCTCCTCATCGAGGCCAAGGTCAATATACTTTGTGATATACTTTCCGTAAGATTTCTCCGCGTAAGGCGCCAGGATATTCTCCACATTCGGCACCGTAAAACCGCCATACTGCTGGCTTGCGGCACTCAGGACAATATCGCCGATAACGTCAAAGGCCACATCCAGGGTCTTCGGCTCGTTGTACCAGATATTTCCCATCTCAAATCCGCCGCTTAAGACCTCATTGACATCAAAGAGGCAGCAGTTCATCGTATCACGTCTTGCGGACATGTCGTGGATATAGATATATCCGTCACGGCATGCCTGAAGCTCTTCCACCGTCATAAAGAACTTCTGGTATAAGGATTTATTTAACTCGTTGAAGATCAGGCTCCGCTTCGTGGAGACCAGGGCGCTGTCGGTGTTGCTGTTTTCCTTGTCGCCAATATACATGATGGACTGGCTCTTTTTGTAGACCTCGTCCAACATCTGGACGAAATCCTGCTTGTAGTTGCGGTAATCGCGGTAACTCTTTGCGACCACCGGATTGACGCGCTCCAGGGCGCCCTCGACGATATTGTGCATCTGGGCGATCGGCACCTCTGACTGGTCCAGTTCCTCCGCCTTCTCCTCCACGAACTCACAGATAAATTTGCTCTCAGCCTTTGAGAAGATTATCATCGCACGGTTTGCGGACTTGTTCACCGCCGCCAGGACTTTCTGGACATTGAATTCTTCTTTTGTCCCGTCTTTCTTGATCACTTTGATCTCACTGCATTTCATGATATGGAATCCTCCTCATCGGTTTCGCTGTTGTCTTCGCTTTCTATTTCTTTCTCTATCTCTGTATTGCTTATGATTGTGCCACTTTCATTTTCTTCTGTTTTTTCCATTCCAGTTTCCGAATCTACCGGTTCTTCTGCCGTCCCCGCATCCTTTTCCGGCTCATCGATCAGATGACCTTCCTCGTCGATTTTAAGGTTCAGCTCCTCCTCGACCTCGCTCCGGATTTCCTCCCGCTGCTCCACATTCATCTCCGGGAGCTGTTCCGTGGATCCGACTCCGAAGCGGCGCAGAAATTCCTCCGTCGTGGCAAAAAGTGCCGGTCTTCCAGGCGCATCGAGACGGCCCGCCTCATACACCAGGTCATACTCCACAAGGCGGTTCACCGCGTGATCCGACTTTACTCCCCGGATCTTCTCGATATCTGCCTTCGTCACCGGCTGCTTGTAGGCGATGATCGCCAGCGTCTCCATCACCACGTCCGACAGCACCTGCTTCTTTGGTGTCGCCGCCACGCGGATCAGATGTTCATAATAGTCGGTGCGGCTGCACATCTGGTAGCTGTCATCGAGACGCACAATCTGCATGCCCGCCTTTCTCTTGTCATATTTCTCCTTCAGGCGCTCCACGGCCTGGATGGCCGTCTCCTCATCCGATTCCAACGCTGCCGCAAGCTGGCGGATCTCCACAGACTGCCCCATGGTAAACAGCACGGACTCCACAACGGACTCCTGCTTTTTCAGATTTTCCACCCTCATTCATTTTCCTCCACAGTGGTATTCTCCTACTCATACTGGTAACGGAACTGTCCGATTTTTTACAGTCCCGCGCAGTAAATGCGCAAACCTACTGAGCAGTTGTGACATCGATAGCAATATCCTCTTCTTCGCCTTCCGGCTCAAGAGATTCTATGCACATGTCGTCAAAGAGATGTTCCTGGATCAGATGGATCTTCCCCACCTTCATGAGCTCTAAAAGTGCCAGGAACGTCACGACGACCTCTGTCTTGTCGTTCTGCTTTTCCAGCATCTGCCGGAAGCTGAATTTCCGGTGCTTTCTGGCATATCCCAGAACAGAGGTGATCTTGTCCTCCAGACTCACCGGATCTTTTTTGATGGTTCCGAAGGTGCTGCGGACCGGGTCGATCTTATCCTGCTGCCGCTTCATCACCGACTCGAAGATCTTCTGAAGCTTCGTGAGCGTCACTCCGTCCAGGAGCTTATCGAGATCCACCGGCTCTGCATATTCCTTGACCTCCGGCGGGATCGTCGGATCCTTGTAGAACACCCGGTCCGCCCCGGACTCCATGTCCTTAAGTTCCTCCGACATCAGCCGGTATTTCTTATATTCCAGGAGACGCATCACAAGTTCCGCTCTCGGATCTTCCTCCTCGCCCTCCTCATTCACTTCTTTCGGCAGCAGCATCCGCGCCTTGATGTCGAGAAGCGTCGCCGCCATCACAAGGAATTCGCTGACCACATCCAGATTTTCCTCATCCATCTGCCGCACGTACTCCATATACTGGTCCGTGATCTCGGCGATCGGGATATCGTAGATATTCACTTTGTTTTTTTCAATCAGATGGAGAAGAAGATCCAGCGGACCTTCAAACTTTTCCAGTTTGTACGATAATTCCATATGCACCTCAAGTATGTTTTCACAGTCTTCCATTCAGAAATCCCATGTCCAACAATTCAATATATAACCGCAAAAAAGAATGTGCGTATGCACACTCTTCATCACGCCGTTCACATTTTGTCCCTACTGCTGCGTATCAGCCCCGCAGAGCCTCACAACAACCACCTGTGGTTTATCATTCAGCCTGATATTGATCGAGTGGGTCCCAAGTCCCCGCCCGACGATCATCCGGCTCTTTTCTCTTCCTTTTCCCGGAAGTTCAAAATATCCCGCACAGCGCGGATAAAAGAACTGGTACTGGGGTGTCATGACTCCGCCCACAAGCGGAAGCCGGATGGTTCCGCCATGAAAATGTCCGGAAAGTGTGAGATCCGCTCCCCACGCCGCATACTCCTCAAAAAACAGCGGAGAATGGGCCAGAAGAAGACAGAACTTTTCAGGGTCCGGCTCTCCCAGGGTCTCCTTCAAAAGACCCTCAGGGATCTCTCCCGACCGCGGCCGATAGGCGCTCTTTGGAAGATCCAGTCCATAGATCCTGATATCGCTGTCGAGATCCGCCGCCTCGTTGGAGAGATAACGGATTCCCGCATCTTCCAGGGCCATCCGGTAATGTTCATAAGTTTCCCCGTAAACATCTGTCTTCCAGACCATCCGGCTCTCATGATTTCCGTTTCCGCAGTACACCGGAAACTCCTTCGCAAGCTCTGTCAGAAGCGCCAGCGGGATCCTGACATCAGAATTTCCCCTCTTTGCAACCATTCCGTCCCCGCCAAAAAGTACGGCATCCGGTTTCACCTTCCGCACGGTCTCAAGCAGACGGCTGTTCTCTTCCCCAAATTCTTTATTGTGGAGATCAGTCAGGAAGACGATGGTCTTTCCCTGTCCGTGGATCTTCTCCGAGGCGATCCGGTACTCTTCCGTTACAAGGCAGTCCCTCTCATACCGGGAACGTGCCAGGCAGCCGGCCCCAAAAGCCATGACACTGGCTGCCAGAAACACTGCTGTTCCCAAATCGGATTACTCCTCCTCAAATACGCGGATCCCGCGCTCAACAACGCCTGCGAATGCCTGTGCATAGCTCTTGTACTCCGGATGCTTTGCGATGATCTTATCCATAACTTCCTTCATCTCTCCGCTGATGATGACGGTGCATCCTGCTGCCTTCTTATTTGTGGAACGGTTCTCGTACACGTCCTGCATTACTTTTACTCTTTCTTTCATGATCAATACTCCTTTTTATTTTTACTGTACCCATGCGCCGTCTGCGCCGACTACATACTTGTTATCGATCGTGGTATTTTTCGCGATCTTTCCCTCCGCGTCGAGATAGAACCACTTACCGGAATCCTGTCTCCATGCGCTCTTTACCATCTTTCCGTTTGTCTCAAAATAGTGCCACTCGGTGCCGAACATCTTCCATCCGGTTACCATCTTTCCGTCCGTATCAAAACCGAAATCAGCGGCATCGATCGTGTAGATCGTTCCTACTGCCTTTGTTCCGTCGGCAAACTCGTATCTCCAGCTGCCGTTATCCTGTACCCAGTGTCCGGCAGTTGTCTGCTTTCCTGCGGATGTGCTTCCGGACTTCTCTGTATTGACATACTGATAGCCATAGTCCAGCATCTTCTTTGTATCCTCATAGTGGGTGCTCTTGGATTTTAAGATCACCGCAACCATACGGACGCCGTTTTTCTCCACGCAAGTCACAAGAGTATTTCCTGCCTTGGAAGTATATCCCGTCTTTCCGCCGACGATTCCCGCATAATATCTGGAATCGTTCGGGTAGAGCATCTTGTGGCCCGGAGTGATGGTTCTTGCCGCAGCTGCCTTTGTCGCCGGGAACTTGTAGCTCAATGTGGAGTCGATCTCGCAGAGCGTCTTATTTGCGAAGGCCGCAGCTGCGATCTTAGCCATATCGCGGCATGTAGTATACTGCTGATCGGAGTTTAAGCCGTTTGGATTCACGAAATGTGTGTTCGTACAGCCGAGCTCCGCCGCTCTCGCGTTCATGAGCTCCGCGAAGGCGGAAATACTGCCGGAGACATGCTCCGCGAGTCCGTTTGCGACCTCATTGGCAGATTTTAAAAGCAGGGCATAGAGGCTGTCCTTCACGGAGACCTGGTCGCCCTCCACGAGTCCGATCTTCACAGCTCCGGACTCCAGGTTTGTGACTGCTGTCTTTGAGAATGTCACCTTGTCGTCCAGGTTTGCTTTTTCCAGCACGAGAAGCGCTGTCATAAGCTTTGTGGTGCTGGCTGGAGCAAGCTTCTCATCGGCATTCTTCTCGAAGAGAACTCTTCCGTTCGTCACATCGTAGAGGATTCCGGCCTCCGCGGAGATCGTCGGCTTTGCGATGGCATCCGCTGCCGCTTTTGCCTCTGCGCTCACCTGGCTCTGACCGGCTGTGTTTGTTGTATTATTTGATGTATTGGGCTTGCTGTCCTCATATCCCGGACCGCCCTCGTTTCCAGCCTGGGGATTCTGGGTCGTGTTTGTCGTCTGTTTGTTCTGGCTGGTGGCCTGTTTATCGCTGTCCCGGATGATCGTAGCCGCCTGCACCGGCTGTGCCGCAAAAATGGCACATGCAAGTGCGACCGGGATAAATCTGTTCATTTTTCTCATTTTTCTTTCCTCCTTTTCTTTCTCTATGCTACCATAGATCCACCGAAAAAGCTTTGCAATTTTCTGTCGATTTTCTTATGTCGCTTCAAGCATTCCCGTCTACGTCTCGCGCTGACAGGAACCGTATGTCCGTCTGATACGGGCATATCGCTTATATATCTTCGTCCAGCATACGAATGAGGTCTTCTCTCGTGATACTGCTGAGCGCTCCTGTTCCTTCCGTCACCACGGTATCCGCCAGATCCCGCTTCATCTCCTGAAGCTTCAGGATATTCTCCTCGATGGTGTGCTTCGTGATGAGTTTGAATACGGAGACCTGGTTCTCCTGCCCGATCCTGTGGGCGCGGTCTGTGGCCTGGTTCTGTGCCGCCACGTTCCACCACGGATCGTAGTGGATCACCACATCCGCCGCAGTGAGATTTAATCCGGTTCCGCCGGCCTTCAGTGAGATTAAGAACACCATCACATCGTCCTTCTGGAACGAAGACGCCATCTGCACGCGGTCCCGCTTCGGCGTGGAGCCGGTGAGCAGGTAAAACGGGATCTTCTCCTTCTTTAAGCGCTTCGCGATGATCTCAAGCATCGATGTAAACTGGGAGAACAGGAGGATCTTATGTCCCGCAGATGTTCCGTTTAAGAGAAGCTCCATACAGGTATCGAGCTTCGCGGATCCACCTTTGTAGCCGTCAAAGCATAGAGACGGCTCGCAGCAGATCTGGCGCAGACGCATGAGCTCCGCGAGGATCTGCATCCGCTCTTTTCCGTAATCTCCGTCAGTTCCCTCCATGAGCTGTTCCTTTAAGGAAGCTGCCGCGGCCGTGTAGAGGTCTTTCTGCTCGCCCTCCATGTTGGAGTAGAGAACCGTCTCTAATTTATCCGGAAGTTCCTTTAAGACATCTTTCTTTAAACGCCTCAAAATAAACGGTCCCGTAAGCTTTTTTAACTGAACCAGGGCATTTGGATCCTGGTCCCTCACGATCGGCATCTCAAACGCACGCTTAAACTTCTGTGACGTGAATAAAAATCCCGGCATCAGGAAGTCAAAGATACTCCAGAGTTCCCCAAGATGGTTCTCAATGGGTGTTCCTGTCAGGGCAAATCTCGTCTTTGCCGGAACAGCCTTCACGGATTTCGCTGCCTGTGTGGAGGAATTCTTGATGTACTGGGCCTCGTCAATGATCTCGAAGCGGAATTCCTTTTCATGGTACCAGAGAATATCGCGCTTTAAGAGGTCGTAGGACGTAATGATCACATCCGGGCGCTCCTTCTCATAAGCTGCGAACATCTCCTCGCGCTCTGCCTGGTTCCCCGCCGCCGTCATGATCTTAAGCTCCGGGGCGAACTGGGCAAACTCGTTCTCCCAGTTGTATACCAGGGATGCCGGACACACCACGAGAGACGTGCCGCCGTTCTCTGCCTTTTCATCCAGCAAAAGGGCGATGACCTGGATCGTCTTTCCCAGACCCATCTCGTCCGCAAGGATTCCGCCGAAGCCGTAGGCATCCAGGCTCTTTAACCATCGGTAGCCCACCTTCTGGTAGCTTCGAAGCGTCGATGCAAGGCGTTTCGGTATCTCATAATCGCTGTCCTCCACGTCCTTCATGCCACGGACCACAGCCTTGAACAGCTGGTCGCGGTACACGCTGACGCTCTTATCCTCTTTTAACGCCGCGTCCAGGAACATAGCGCGGTATGCAGGGAGCTTTATCGTGTCGGAACCCACAAGTTCCTTCGCGACACCGAGCTGTTCCGCGATCTTTGCGACCGTGAGAAGTCCGCCATCCCCCAGAGTCAGGAAATCGCCGTTCTTCATCCGGTAAAAGCTCTTTTTCTTTCCGTAAGCCGCCAGCACCGCAGCGAGTTCTTCCCGCGGAAGCGCCCCAGTGTCTACCTCAAGTTCCAGCCATCTTCCCAGCGTCCGTACCTGGACCGATGTGCTCACCGGCGGCAGGACGTGGATCTTCTTGAAGGACTCGGACACGAACACATCCCCGGTATCCATGAATTTCTTCATGCCCTCGGAGATCAGACGATATACCGCCTCGTCGTCATTCTTGATCACGAGGTTTCCGGATCCGTCTTCCGTATACTTAAAGTAGGTGGTGATCAGCTGGCTCACCTTGAATTCTCCCGGGACATCCCGGCAGATCTCTTTCGGGAAATTCTCGTCCGCCAGCGGGTGAAAGGAGAAATCGCCGTAGGCGAGCTCCGGACGCAGGGTGACGGTTCCAGCGGCATCGCTGTCAAAATAGAAGGAGGCCTTCAATTCCTTCGGGCGGTAGCTCTCGGGATCCACGCCCTCGGAGCGGATCAGTCCGAAAGACTCCAGCTTTCTCAAAACTCTCTCATAAAAGAGCGGCATGTCCCGGTCATTGACGGAGACTTCATTCTCCGCATCAAGCCCCATGACCATGTATTCCATGAATACGGTCAGGCACTCCGTGTAGTCTGGATCGCAGCGGCAGATCGATTCCTGGTCCGCGATAAATAAGGACTTTTCGCCGGAAAAGGCCATAATGTCCTTGTCAACAATGACCTTGATCCCGTCCCGTCCCTCTTTCTTTACAACAGCGGTAAATGTAGGATTTTCCCGTTTTACCGTCAGCATTCTCTTTTTTTTCCGGTAATCCTCACACTCGATGGTCTGACCGTCCATGATGGCAAAGAACCGCTCTCGTCCGGCTTTTCCCAGGATCAGTTCTTTTAACGCCGGTTCCGCTTCCATGGAAAACCGGCCGTTTCCGCGGTACTGTTCCCTAAAAAAGCCGACACGTTCCATGATGAGAAGCGCCAACGCCCGGCTCTCCTCATCAAAAGCCTGAAGACTGTGATGGAACGCCAGCCCTTTTCCGTACTGGACAAGGCTCATGGTTTCCATCGCCTTCGCAAAGGCTGTCAGATCCTTCACCGGGTACTGTTTTTCACGGCCCACCGTGAAGCGGACCCGCACCTGGTCTCTTGAGATCGTAACGATAGGGATCAGACGGTAATGTCCCTCCTCGGAGGCCCCCATGATCCGGCTCACCTCGCGGTTCGTGTACTCCCGGACCATAAACCGGACTTTCTGGGATGTGGAGACCGGATGTTTCGACTCCCTGCTCTCTCTCCGGAGCCATTCCGCAAGCAGGGCATGGGCATGCGGGCACATGGGGATCCCGTCGGGTCCCTGTGTGCAGGATACTCCGCAAAAGCCGAGATTTCTTCCCGTTTTACTGATACGCGAACAAGAGTAGTCAAAATTCTGACTACCCTTGCGCAGGATACGGACACGGTATTCATCTTCCCCGTCCATGACGGTTCCCCTGATCTCTGTCTCGCCTTTCCAGAAGGCTTCGGCAGTAAGTTCCGTTACTTCCATATCATTCCGTCCCCCCGGTTTGTTTTATTGCTTTCCAGCCCTGAAACGGATCGTTCCGCACTACGTGCTCCCACGATCCTGACTTCATTCGCAATCCAGCCTGTCGGCTTACTTGCTCATGAAGTTTTGCCCGTCATATGTCTATGCATCTGTGCAGGCAAGCCTGCCCTTCTGCATAGCCGCATGACAGGCTGTTTCATCACATCCGTTCCGGTGCGCTGAATCCCAGAACGTTAATGCATGTCATTAACACATCACGTGTTAACGTAACAAGGCTGATGTACCCCGCCTGTTTCTTCCTGTCTTCCTCAGCGATGATCTTCGTCTCATGATAGAAGTGATTTAACGCATTTGAGAGCTCGTAAATGTAAGCACAGATCTTATGCGGCGCAAGCTCCTCGAAGCAGGTAAGCATCACATCGCTGTACCGGGAAAGGGCGAGCATCAGGGTCTTCTCCGGCTCTGCGGACGGCGGAAGGATCTCGCCATTCTCTGTATTTTCACAGGTATCGCTGTATTTCTTTAAGATGGAGTTGATCCTCGCGATCGTGTAGAGAACATACGGACCTGTATTTCCCTCAAAGGAAGTAAATCTGTCGATATCGAAGACATAGTCCTTTGTGGCCTGGTTAGAGAGATCGCCGTATTTTAAGGCAGCGAGACCTACGATCTCTGCTGTCGTCTTTGCCTCATCCTCAGAAACAGTGCGGTTCTCCATGATACGGTTGTAAGCCGCCTCGTCGATATCTGCGATCAGGTTCTCAAGACGCATAACGCCGCCTTCTCTCGTCTTAAACGGCTTTCCGTCCTTTCCATTCATGGTACCGAACCCGACAAAATCCATCTTCCGGTCTGCCGGAACGATCCCTGCCTTCTTTGCGACACGGAAGACCTGTGTAAAGTGGAGTTCCTGACGCTTGTCCACTACGTAGATATAGTGATCCGGCTTGAAATCTTCTTCTCTCTCAACGATGGTCGCAAGATCGGAAGTCGCGTAGAGGGCCGCGCCATCGGATTTTCTCACGATACACGGCGGAAGCTCCTTGGTATCGGTCGGCTCGGCGATATCAACAACGAGAGCGCCCTGGCTCTCATATGCAAGTCCTTTATCCTGGAGGTCCTTGATCAGGTCCGGGATATACGGCTGCGCGTCGCTCTCACCTTTCCACAGGTCGAAATCCACGTCAAGGTTTGCGTAGTTTCTCTTTAAATCTTTTAAGGAAACATTCATGATATGCTTCCAGATCGCGCGGTACGGCGCGTATCCGCTCTGAAGCTTGAAGGTCGCCTCTTGGGCGCGCTCCTTGAATGCCTCGTCAACCTTGGATTTTCCGCTGGCTGCCGGGTAGATCTCCTCAAGCTCAGAGATCGTAAACGGCGCTTCCTCCGGATACTCTCCGGTAAAGCTCTCGTCAAAGTACGGAAGCTCCGGCTTTCTGTCCTTTAATTCCTCGATGATAAGGCCCATCTGGAGTCCCCAGTCACCGAGATGAACGTCTCCGATGACCTTGTGGCCCACAAATCGTCCCATACGCTTTAACGCCTCACCGATCACCGCGGAACGGAGATGTCCGACGTGGAGCGGCTTTGCGACGTTTGCTCCGCCGTAGTCGATAACGATTGTCTCCGGCTTCTCGACCTCGTCCATTCCGAGCTTCTTTGCACCCTTCATTCCGTTCATGTAGCCGGAAAGGAAAGCCGGGTCTAATTTCAAGTTGATGAATCCCGGCATAACGGCATTCACTTCTTCAAATACTTCGCTGTCTTTTAACTGTTCTACTACACCGTTCGCGATATCGATCGGTTTCTTTTTATATATCTTTGCGGCTGCCATCGCGCCGTTGCACTGGTATTCGCAGAGATCCGGTCGGTTGGACAGAGTCACTTTTGCAAAGTTCTCATCGTAACCGTTCGCCGCAAAAGCTTTTTTCATCTCATCCGTGATGATATCCAGAATTTTTTTCATCTGATTTTCTCCTTTTTTAGCGTGCCAGTCTGCATCATTTTCCCGTGCCATACCAAAAACATGGCAATTGCAGACACAGACTTATACAGTAACTATCATTATACCGTATCGCGGTAGAAAAATCCATAGTTCTGTTGATATTTTTGTTATCGTCCACGCATGACATAAACAGGAACCGATCCTGCCGATAGTTCGAATTTCAACGCGACAAAACCCACGACTGTCACTGGATTGTACGGCATTTTCACTCCAGAAACCTCCTGCCCGTGTGCAGAAAGAAATAGGAGCTGTTTTCGGTTATGGTCTGAACACGTCATGGGCAGGCATATTGGGGAGGAACATCGAACTGCCAGGTTTCAATGAAAGACCTGGCAGTTGAAAATATCATCTTATCTTTTACGCTTCCCCGATCACGCTCGTCGCAAAATTCACCGAAGCCATAGCGTCCTTACAATAGGCATCCGCCCCGATGGCATCTGCATACTCCTGTGTCAGGACTGCACCGCCAACCATGACCTTCACCCATGGTGCATCCTTCCGGAGCGCCTTGATGGTGTCCTCCATTGCCGGAACCGTTGTCGTCATGAGGGCACTGAGTCCCACCACCGGCACGTGCTCCTTCACTGCCGCTTCCACGATGGTCTCTGGCGGCACATCGCGTCCGAGATCCATCACGTCAAAACTGTAGTTCTCCAGAAGGACCTTCACGATATTCTTTCCGATATCGTGGATATCACCCTTTACCGTGGCGAGGATCACTTTTCCCTTCTTCTCCTGTACCTCACCGCTGGCCTCCATGGACTCTTTCACGACGGCGAACGCTGCCTTCGCCGCCTCCGCGCTCATCAAAAGCTGCGGGAGGAACACGGTTCCGGCTTCAAAGCCTTTTCCTACCTCGTCGAGGGCCGGGATCATATCCGTATTGATGAGCTCTAAGGCATCCGTGTCCTTCAAGGCGAGTTTCGCTGCATCGGCTGCCGCCTGAGACATTCCCTTTACAATGCTCTTTTTTAACGCAGATCCGGTATCTGCCGCTCCTGTGCCTGTGCCGGACGTATTTCCGGCTCCATTGCTGTTTCCTGCGCCTGCCGCTCCACTCACCCCGGCTGCCTGGTTCACCGCCGCCGCCTTTAAGATCTCTTTCTGTCTCTTCTTCTCCGCTTCCTTCGGACCATAGATTCCCACATATCCCGCGCAGTTCTCATCCTGAGCTGACAGCACAAGGAAGCTGTCATAGGCCTGCATCATGGCTTCCAGATTCGGATTCACGATCCCCGCGGAAAGTCCGTTCTGCATCGCGAGAAGGAAGAAGGAGGCATTGATATTCTCACGCATCGGAAGTCCGAAGGACACGTTGGAGACACCGAGGACTGTCTTTCCTCCAAGCTCATCCCGCACTCTTCTCACGGTCTCCAGTGTTGTGAGCGCCCCGTTCTTATCGGAGCTCACCGCCATGCAGAGGCAGTCCACGAGAATATCCTTTTTCGGGATCCCGTAGGCTGCCGCAGTCTCGTAGATCTTCTTTGCAACAGCGATCCTTCCATCTGCGGTCTCCGGAATTCCGTCCTCATCGAGAGCCAGGGCAACCACAACGCCGCCGTAATGCTTTACCAGCGGGAAGATCTGCTCCATGACCTCTTTCTTTCCGTTTACCGAGTTGATCAGCGGTTTCCCGTTATAGATCCTGAGCGCCCGCTCCATGGCCACCGGGTCGGAGGTGTCGATCTGAAGAGGCAGATCCAGAACGCCCTGAAGTTCCTTTACCACGTCCACCATCATCTGGGGTTCGTCGATCCCCGGAAGTCCCACGTTGACATCCAGAACATCGGCGCGGCTCTCCTGCTGGGCAACACCCATGGATAAAATATAGGTCAGATCCTTATCCTTCAATGCCTGCTTGAATTTCGGCTTTCCCGTCGGGTTGATCCGCTCCCCGATCAGGATCGGTCTGCCGCCGAATGTCACCGCGTGGGAGTAGGAGGAGATCACCGTGCGGTTTTTGTCCGTAATTTCACAGACAGGAATATCATCGCAGGCAAGTTTTGTCTTATGGATGTGTTCCGGTGTCGTTCCGCAGCAGCCGCCGAGTACCGTCGCCCCGTTTCTCGCCATCTCCTGCATCGCCGTGGCAAACTCATCGGCATCGATATCGTAAACGGTCTTTCCACCCTCGCTTCTCGGCAGTCCCGCATTTGGGTTGACGAGGATCGGGGTGGAGGACACCTTCGCCATATCTCTCATAAACGGCAGCAGCTGGATCGGCCCGAGACCACAGTTTAAACCGATCACATCGGCTCCCAGTCCCTCTAAGAGTGCCGTCACAGACTCCACGTTGCCCCCGGTCAGCATTTTTCCCTTTTCATCCAGCGTGACGGTCGCAAATACCGGCAGATCACTGTTCTCCTTCGCCGCCAGGACTGCTGCTTTAAGCTCATATCCGTCGCCCATGGTCTCAATGATCACAAGATCCGCGCCAGCCGCTTTTCCGATGAGGACTACCTCTTTATATGCCTCATAGGCGTCCTCAAACTCCAGATCACCGTATGGCTTTAAGAGTTTTCCCGTCGGTCCCATGTCCAGAGCCGCGTAACCATGTCCGGCCGCCGCGATGGCGTTTTTTGCATTTCGAACCGCCGCCGTCACGATCTCTTTTACGGAATATCCATCCTCCGCTTTAAATTTAAAATGGTTTGCGCCGAAGGTATTCGTCGTCACCACGTCAGATCCCGCATCGAGGTACTCCCTGTGGATCTCCGTGATGATCTCCGGTCTGGAAAGATTCCATGTCTCCGGGAGTTCGCCAGGCTTCAGACCCCGGGCCTGTAAAAGACTTCCCATACCTCCGTCAAAATAAATCCGTCTCTCCCTCATCAGTTCCAGAATTCCCATGGCTCTCTCCTATCTTCTTCAACTTATCTTCTGAAGGCGCAGTCTTTCTTTCCGCACGCCTCGCACCCCTCGATCACACAGGCTGCCGGTGTCCGGCTCACCCCGATCACCGCTGTCACCGATTTCGAAGGCAGCATCAGAAATCCCTCTGTCAGTGTGATCCCGATCCTCTTTCCTGCCTCCAGTCCGTCAAGGATCTGTTTCTGGACCGATAATGGGAAATCCCCGTAACCCGGTGAAAATCTTGGTCTCAGATAAAGACCTTTTTCCAGATATTCCTTTTTCCACCCGGCATTCAGCTCATTGCAGTAAGCCTCCACCATCGCTGCCGCCGCTGCCTGCATGACCACTGCTTTTGCGACCGAAAGCTTTCCGTACCGGGCGAGAAGTCTGTCTACCTCCGCCCCCACGGTGGCCGCCATCACAAGCACAGACTCACAGCCGGACAGGTTCTTTTTTAAGTTTGCGCTCTTTACCCGGAAGCAGCCGCCATCGATGGTTCCGTCCTCTTCCACAGAGAGCGGATACTCCCGCACGAGGTGTCTGAACTCCGCCGCGCGTTCTGCTTCCCGGATGCATTCCTCCAAAAGCCGTTCCGTCTCCGGATCCGGTTCATGTTTTCCAAGCCCCAGATATCGGAGCGCTTCTTTTCTGTCCGTCTGCATGATTTGAACGAGTTCCTTCCTTATTATAATAGATCGTATAACCGGCAGTTAAGCTTCCCATAACCAGAGGTTAAACTATTTCTCTTCCTATGATCTGTCCGCATATTCTTTCCCTGACAGATCTTTATCAGCATATCACGTCCGATCCGCCATCGTCCAATATATCCGCCATGTGTCTGGTTATAGTTTTTTCTTATTGCCATTCAGCATGCTACATGCCTTCAAATTTCCGGATCTCCTCCAGATATTTCTGTCCCAACGGGCTCAGGGCGATCCCTTTTCTCTTTAAGTATCCGATAGTCATGACCTCGTCGGACTTTAATTTCACCGCCCAGTAATCGGAACCGTTTAAATTATCACAGAGGATGCCGGAACAGAGGGTATATCCGTTAAGGCCTACCATCAGATTTAACAAGGTTGCCCGGTCATTGGCCTTGATCAGCTGTTTATAGCTGTAGGTGCTCAGCACCTCCTCCGCAAAATAGAAGGAGTTGTAATTTCCCTGTTCAAAGGAAAAACACGGATACTCCTGAAGCTCCTCGATGGTGATCTCCTTCTGGTTCGCTAACGGATGGCCTTTCCAGAGATATACATAGATCCCGCAGTCCATAAGCGGGCAGAATTCCAGGTCGGACTCATCGAAAAGCTTTGTGAGCACTTTCCGGTTGAAATCGTTCAGATACAGAATCCCGATCTCACTCCTGAACGTCTTCACATCCTCAATGACCTCATAGGTCTTCTCTTCCCGGACCGCGAACTCGTACTCATCCATACCGAACTGCTTTACCATCTCGATAAACGCGTTTACCGCGAAGGTGTAATGCTGCATGGAAACGCCGAATTTCTTCTTCACGTTCTTTTTCTCAATATATCTGGATTCCATCAGCTTATACTGTTCCGTTACCTGTCTCGCGTAGCCTAAGAACTCCTGTCCTTCCGGTGTCAGGACAACGCCGCGGTTGCTTCTCTTAAAAAGCTCTGTCCCGATCTCATTTTCCAGCTCCTTGAGCGCCAACGAAAGGCTGGGCTGGGATATGAAAAGAAGCTTCGCCGCTTCATTCATGGAACCGGTGTCCGCGATGGTGATCACATACTTTAACTGCGTCAGCGTCATAACACGTCTCCTTTCGGGTGGATCCGGGCCTGTTGTTTTCCCTTCCCGGCTCCTGATATGTCAAATTTTATCCACTGTGAGTCATTTTGTCAATCCGAACCGCCATTCCGCAAAGGCACACCGGCTCTGGTCGTTGCGGTCCGTGCGCTGCAGAGCCAAACTGCAACAATTTTTTCGTTAAAAAATAAATTTGCTTGACATTTTGAAACAAACTCCCTATAATTCAAAATAATCTTTAACCGCTTCACTGCAACTCGACAGAGCGTTGAACGGTTATCATGATAACAAGTTCCAGAGGAGGAATCAATTATGAAAAAAAGAGTTTTAAGTTTAAGCCTTGCACTTGCAATGGCGGCTTCTTTAACTGCCTGCGGAAGCTCATCTTCCACAACCGAGACAACTGCCGCTGCAGCAGCTGACGCAACAACAGCCGCTGCTGGCGCTTCCAGTGAAGCATCTTCCGGCAAAGTATTCAAGATCGGCGGTATCGGCCCGGTCACAGGCGCGGCTGCTGTATATGGTCTCGCAGTTAAGAACGGCGCACAGATCGCTGTTGATGAGATCAACGCTGACGGCGGTATCAACGGATACCAGATCGAGTTTAATTTCCAGGATGACGAGCACGACGCCGAGAAATCCGTCAATGCCTACAACACATTAAAAGACTGGGGCATGCAGGTCCTCATGGGAACTGTAACCTCCGCTCCGTGTGTAGCTGTTGCAGATAAGACGAATGCTGACAATATGTTCCAGATCACACCGTCCGGCTCCTCTGTTGAGTGTGCGCAGAACCCGAACGTGTTCCGTGTATGCTTCTCCGATCCGGATCAGGGTGCTGCATCCGCAACTTACATTGCTGAGAACAAGCTTGCGGAAAAGATCTCAGTGATCTACGACAGCTCCGATGTATACTCCAGCGGTATCTACGAGAAATTCGCTGCTGAGGCTGCAAACCAGGGTCTTGAGATCGTGGACGCCGAGGCATTCACAGCAGATTCCAACAAGGACTTCTCCACACAGCTCCAGAAGGCAAAGGACGCAGGCGCTGACCTCGTATTCCTTCCGATCTACTACACAGAGGCATCCCTGATCCTCAAGCAGGCTGACACCATGGGCTACGCTCCGAAATTCTTCGGCTGCGACGGTATGGACGGTATCCTTCAGGTTGAGAACTTTGATACAAAGCTTGCAGAAGGTTTAATGCTCTTAACTCCGTTTGCTGCTGACGCCCAGGATGAGCTTACCCAGAAATTTGTAACTTCTTACAAAGAGAACTATGGCGAGACTCCGATCCAGTTCGCTGCTGACGCATATGACGCGATCTACGCGATCAAAGCTGCCATGGAAGAGGCTGACATCACACCGGAGACATCTGTAAGCGATACCTGCGATAAGATGAAAGAGGCTATGTTAAAGATCAAAGTCAATGGTCTTACCGGTGAAGACATGACATGGACAGAAGATGGCGAACCGCACAAGGCACCGAAGGCTGTCAAAGTCGTAGACGGCGCATATCAGGCGATGTAATCGATCATTTAAGAATGGCATCATGTTAAGAGGATTGTCGCTTCGGCAATCCTCTTGTTTCTTTCACGGGCCTGCGTTGTGATGTTTCCAGACCGTTCCCCGAAAAACTGGCCCACAGCCAATGAAAACATACCGAGGTGTAAAATTTATGACGGGTTTTATCAACTACTTAATCAATGGAATCAGCCTTGGCAGTGTCTACGCGATCATCGCGCTTGGATACACCATGGTCTATGGAATCGCGAAAATGTTAAACTTCGCCCATGGCGATATCATCATGGTCGGAAGCTACGTGGTCTTTATCACGACACACAGTATGGGAATGCCGGTCTTCTTAAGCGTTCTCCTTTCTGTCATCGTGTGTACCGTGCTCGGTATCGTCATTGAGCGTGTCGCCTACAAACCGCTGCGTGACGCTTCTCCTCTGTCCGTCCTGATCACGGCCATCGGCGTCAGCTACTTATTACAGAATGTCGCACTCCTCTTATTCGGAGCCGACACAAAGTCCTTCACCTCTGTCGTGACGATCCCGGCTCTGAAGTTCGCGGACGGTGCCATCACAGTGACCGGTGAGACTCTCGTGACGATCGTTTCCTGTATCGTGATCATGATCGGACTTACCACCTTTATCAACAAGACGAAGGCCGGCCAGGCCATGCTCGCCGTATCGGAAGACCGCGGTGCCGCCACCCTGATGGGGGTAAACGTAAACGGAACCATTGCGCTCACATTCGCGATCGGCTCCGCCCTCGCTGCCGTGGCCGGTGTTTTACTCTGCTCCGCCTATCCGTCCCTGACTCCTTACACAGGATCCATGCCAGGCATCAAGGCCTTCGTGGCAGCCGTATTCGGCGGAATCGGTTCCATCCCCGGCGCGTTGATCGGCGGAATCCTTCTGGGAATCATTGAGATCCTGTCAAAAGCATATATTTCTTCCCAGCTCTCCGACGCGATCGTATTCTCCGTCCTGATCATCGTCCTCTTAGTACGTCCGACCGGAATCCTGGGCAAAAAACTGAACGAGAAAGTGTAGGTGATTCCCATGAAAAGTACAGCAAAAAAGAAAATCTTTATCAACAATATGATCACGCTCGGCATGGTCGTTGCTGCCTGGATCATCATGGAAGTGCTCATGGGCACCGGACATGTATCCAGCCTTTTAAAGGGACTCCTCGTTCCTTTCTGTATCTACGTGATCATGGCGGTTTCCTTAAACCTGACCGTCGGAATCCTCGGTGAGCTGAGCCTCGGACACGCAGGCTTCATGTGTGTCGGCGCCTTCTCCGGTGCCCTCTTTTCCAAGTGCATGAAGGGCGTGATCGATCCGACCGTAAGTCTTGTGATCGCCATCTTTGTCGGCGCTGCCGTTGCTGCCGTTTTCGGCATTCTGATCGGCATCCCGGTCCTGCGTCTGCGCGGTGACTATCTCGCCATCGTGACTCTTGCCTTCGGCGAGATCATCAAGAACCTTGTAAACGCCGTATTCCTCGGACGCGACGCTGACGGCTTCCACATCTCCTTCAAGGACTCCATGTCCTTAGGCTTAAAGGATGGCGGCGAGGTCCTCATCAAGGGTCCTCAGGGGATCACAGGGACCCCGCAGGCAGCCACCTTCACGATCGGCATCATTCTTGTCCTGATCACACTGATCATCGTCATGAACCTTGTAAATTCCAGAACCGGCCGCGCGATCATGTCCATCCGTGACAACCGCATCGCCGCTGAGTCCATCGGAATCAACATCACAAAATACAAGCTGCTGGCCTTCAGCATCTCCGCTGCTCTGGCAGGCGTTGCAGGCGTTCTCTATGCCCACAACCTTACGACACTTACTGCTCTCCCGAAGAACTTCGGCTACAACATGTCCATCATGATCCTTGTATACGTGGTTCTCGGCGGAATCGGAAGCATCCGTGGATCCGTGATCTCAACCGTTATCCTCTACCTGCTCCCGGAGCTTTTAAGAGGTTTAAACAACTACCGTATGCTGATCTACGCCATCGTCCTGATCCTCGCGATGCTCTTCAACTCCGCTCCGCAGTTCATCACGCTCCGTAAGCGGATCTTCGGCGGCTTAAAACCGCAGCATGCTGCCCATTCCGGAAAGGAGGAAGCTTAAAATGTCAGACATGTTAAGTGTAAAAGGATTAAGCATCTCCTTCGGAGGCTTAAAGGCTGTCAATAATTTTGCCATCAACATTGAAAAAGGCCAGCTCTACGGTCTCATCGGACCGAACGGTGCCGGCAAGACCACGATCTTCAACCTCCTGACAGGCGTTTACAAGCCGGATACAGGAACGATCCTCTTAGACGGCCAGAACCTTACAGGAAAGTCCACTACCGACATCAACAAAGCCGGTATTGCCCGTACGTTCCAGAACATCCGCCTTTTCAAGGATCTTTCCGTTCTCGACAACGTAAAGGCAGGACTTCACAACCACCACACCTACTCCACTCTTGAGGGAATCCTCCGCCTTCCGCGGTACTACAAGGCGGAAAAAGAGATGGATGAGGAAGCCATGGAACTCTTAAAGGTATTCGGACTTGAGGGAGAATGTGATTTCAAGGCCTCCAACCTTCCTTACGGAAAACAGAGAAAGCTCGAGATCGCCCGCGCCCTTGCGACGGAGCCGAAGCTTCTTCTTCTCGATGAGCCGGCTGCCGGCATGAACCCCAACGAGACCGCAGAGCTGATGGACACGATCCGCTTCGTCCGCGACCATTTCGGAATGACGATCCTCCTAATCGAGCATGATATGAAGCTCGTCAGCGGTATCTGTGAGCGTCTTACCGTCTTAAACTTTGGTCAGGTCCTCTGCACAGGTCCTACTCAGGAAGTCTTAAGCAATCCGGAAGTTATCAAAGCTTATCTCGGTGAATAGGAGGAGAACAATCATGGCAATGTTAGAAGTAAGAGATCTGGAAGTCTACTACGGCGTGATCCAGGCGTTAAAAGGAATCTCCTTCGA
Organism: Desulfotomaculum sp. OF05-3; assembly: GCF_003435535.1. NCBI lineage: Bacteria > Bacillati > Bacillota > Clostridia > Eubacteriales > Desulfotomaculaceae > Desulfotomaculum > Desulfotomaculum sp. OF05-3. The sequence goes on from NZ_QWGO01000025.1 coordinate 25,108, forward strand.
TGTAAATCAGGGAGAGATCGTCGCTCTGATCGGTGCCAACGGTGCCGGAAAGACGACAACACTGCACACCGTGACGGGTCTTTTGAGCGCCCGTTCCGGACATATCATGTACGAAGGAACCGATATCACAAAGATCCCCGGCTACAAGCTCGTCAGCATGGGAATCGCCCATGTTCCGGAGGGACGCCGTGTATTCTCCACGCTCACCGTTCTCCAGAATCTGAAGCTCGGTGCCTACACAAGAAAAGATAAGGCAGAGATGGATGCGACGCTCAATATGATCTATCAGCGTTTCCCGCGTTTAAAGGAGCGTGTGAACCAGCCGGCCGGTACCCTCTCCGGCGGTGAGCAGCAGATGCTCGCCATGGGACGCGCCCTCATGAGCCATCCGAAGCTCATCGTTCTCGACGAGCCGTCCATGGGGCTGTCCCCGATCTATGTAAATGAAGTCTTCGACATCATCCAGAGCATCAACCGCGACGGCGTGACGGTTCTCTTAGTCGAGCAGAACGCGAAAAAAGCGCTCTCCATCGCGAATCAGGCATATGTACTGGAGACCGGTAAGATCGTTCTGAGCGGCGACGCGAAGCAACTTATGAATGATGATAAGGTCAAAAAGGCTTATTTAAGTGAATGATCAGAAGTTACGGTCTGTGCCTGGCACAGACCGTATTTTTTTCTTACAAATATATGAATCCATGAAAATCATGTAACGTTTTGACGAATTTTATGGTATACTCTTAGCAGACAGCACTGAAACTGTGCAGAATAAAGAAGAAAAATCATGTACAGGGGAGGAAGATATTATGAGCAAAGTCATTACAGTCAGCCGCGAGCTCGGCAGCGGAGGCCGCGAGGTCGGTCTTCGTCTCGCAAAAAAACTCGGCATTCCTTTTTACGATAAAGAACTCATCGCCATGGCGGCCGAGGACAGCAATATCTCGGAAGATCTTTTTCATGCGAACGATGAAGTGATCGCCGGTCAGAAACGGATCAACTACGATGATTATGCCACTGTGGATCCTTTCTCACCTGTATACGAAGTCCCGGTCTCCGACCAGCTCTTCGTGATCCAGTCGAAGATCATCCAGCGCCTTGCCGCAAACGGTCCCTGTGTGATCATCGGCAGATGCTCCGATGTGATCGTCGAGGACGCTTTCCGCATCTTTATCTGCTCCAGCTTCAAAAAGCGTGTGGAGCGGATCCAGAGGCTTGAAAAGGAGCCTGAAGATATAAAGAAACTCGAGAGCCGCATCCGCGCCGTGGACGCGAAGCGACGGGATTACTACCAGTATTACAGCGGAAATGAGTGGGGCAAACCGAAAAACTATGACCTCTGCTTAAACAGCGGTACACTCGGGATCGAGCGGTGTGTGGAGATCATTGCGAATTCAGTCACTTTGGAATAGCAGGAATTCTCTTTATTGCATAAAAGCGTAAAACTTCAACTTATTGAATTTTTCTGTTGACAAATCCGCCCGACAGCGCTATGATAGCTTCAGCAGCCGGAGAGAATGAATCCGGCGGTAATCTTCAGAGAGGAGAACAGCAGATATGAAGAACCAGATGATGAATCTTTTTGCATCCTATTCTTTTTATTATTTTCCGGGCTATTATTACTGCGCGGACTGTTTCTGCTGCAAAAAACAACCCTCTCCGACCGAAGGTCTTTAGGACTTCAGGAAACGTAAAGGAAAATGCGGAGCCGGTGTTTGCGATTGCAGCAGACACCGGCTTTTTTGTTTCCGGATACCCACAAACGTATGCATGAAGCAGTTCCTTTTTTTCGGCTACGGTACCAGCTGAATACAGGAATATCCGTTTTCCAGAGCGTTTTTATAAGCAGACCAAACCGAAACTTGTCATATAAAGGAGAATAAGATTATGATCATTATTTTAAAAAGAAATGCCAACAAAGAGAAAGTAGAGAACTTAAAGACAGAGCTTGTAAATCAGGGATTTAAGCTCCATCTCTCCGAAGGAACCGAGGCCTCCCTCATCGGTCTCATCGGTGACACAAGCCAGATCCATGAAGACTGGTTAAAAGCCAACGATGTCGTTGAGGACGTCCGCAGGATCCGTGAGCCGTATAAAAAGGCAAACCGCTCCATGCACCCGGAGGACACAGTCATCGATGTCTGCGGCAGAAAGATCGGCGGCGGCAGCTTTCAGGTCATCGCAGGCCCCTGCTCCATCGAGACAAAGGAGCAGATCACAGAGGTTGCTGAGGACGTGAAGCGTTCCGGCGCAGCCTTCCTCCGCGGCGGTGCTTTCAAACCGAGAACTTCCCCGTACGCGTTCCAGGGTCTTCACGAGCAGGGTCTTGACCTTCTCTTAGAGGCAAAGAAAGCCACCGGTCTCCCGGTAGTCACGGAGATCATGAGCGCGGAGCATCTTCCGCTCTTCGACGACGTTGACATCATACAGGTCGGCGCAAGAAACATGCAGAACTTCGAGCTTTTGAAAGTCCTTGGAAAGATCGACAAGCCAATCCTCTTAAAACGCGGTCTTGCAAACACCTTAGACGAGCTTCTGATGAGTGCGGAGTACATCATGGCAGGTGGAAATGAGAAGGTGATCCTCTGCGAGCGCGGCATCCGCACCTTTGAGACTTCCTACAGAAATACGCTGGATATCTCCGCGATCCCGATGTTAAAGAAAAAGACCCATCTTCCGGTCATCGTCGACCCGAGCCATGCGGCAGGCATCCGCTTCATGGTGGAGCCCCTTGCCATGGCAGCTATCGCAGCCGGAGCCGACGGTCTCATGATCGAGGTCCACAATAACCCGGAGAAAGCCCTCTGCGACGGTGCCCAGTCCCTGACGCCGGAAATGTTCGACCATCTGATGAAAAAAGTCGATAAAGCTGCGGATTTCTTCCACTCTCTCGGTTAATCGTTGTTCTTTTCCTGAATATGCAGTATAATATTTAAATCACACCGCAATGAAACGGCAGGTCGGCGCTGGAAATGCGCCGGCCTGCCGGACGGTTGCAGACTATTAAGATTCATGGAGGTTCACACGATGGTCAGAAACACTGAAACTGCTTTTGTTCCAAATCTGCGCGGAGGCGACGGAACGATCGAGATCCGTCATATCTTAAACAAGGATGAGCTCATGGGTCACGCGTCCATGTACGCCCACGTGATCATCCCGGCCCACGCCAGCATCGGATTCCACCAGCATGTGGAAAACACCGAGCCGTACTACGTTCTCAAGGGAAAGGGAATCTTTGAGGACAACGATCACACCGAGACCGAGATCCACCCGGGCGATGTCTGTGTCATCGAGGTTGGCCAGAGCCACGCGATCAAAAATCCTTTTGATGAGCCGCTTGAGATCATGGCACTTGTGATCAATGAGCGTGGAAAAGAGATCTAAACCCGCGCGTCCCAGTCCATTCGAAGCAGGAACACGATAAAGATGATCGAACTCAGCGTCCACGTCAGCGGGTACGCTGAGGAGATCGTCCGGAAGACGGGAATGATCCGGATCGCGATCGTCACGTAGAGCACGCGGATACCGCACCAGCAGATCAGCATCGTGAACATCGGGACAATGGATTTTCCCACGCCGCGGAGTACTCCCGTCGCGCAGTTGGAGAACGCCAGCAAAAAGAAAAATAAGGCAACCGTTCTTCCGTGGATCGTTCCAAATTCGATCGCTTCCGGCACATCCACAAAGATCCGAAGCAGGATCGGAACCCAGATAAAAAGACAGATTCCTACAAGCTCCGCCATTGCCATTCCGAACGCCACACCCATCACGGAACCTTTCTTCGCGCGGTCCGCTTTCCCGGCACCGAGATTCTGGCTCACAAAGGTTGTCAGCGCCATGGACATGCTCATGATCGGAAGAAAGGCAATCCCCTCAAGCTTCGCGAAGGCCCCCTGTCCGGAGATTGCAAAAGCTCCGAAGGTATTGATGTTTGACTGGACCACAAGATTTCCGACACTGATCACGGAGTTCTGAAGTCCCGTCGGAAGTCCCTGTGTGATCACCTGACGGATCATGGAGCCATTGAAGCGAAGCTCCTTAAAATGGATCGTCGCAGCCCCTCCATCCTTCACCATGCGGATCATGCATAATAAAACACTCAATCCCTGGGCGATCACCGTGGCAACAGCAGCGCCTGCGGCACTCCACTGAAATCCCGCCACAAAGATCAGATCCAGGATCATATTCACTATAGAAGAAAAGATCAGATAATACAGGGGATGGACACTGTCCCCCACTGCCCTCATGATGTTCATGCAGATATTGTACATGATGACGGTGGAGACACCGGCAAAATAGATTCCGAAGTACAGTCTCGCCTCCACCATCACGCTGTCCGGCGTGTTGAGCCAGCCGAGAAGGATCGGAACAAAAAACAAACCGATGAGCGTCGCGAAAACCGAGAACACGATTCCCAGAAGAAAGTTTGTGTGTACCGCGCACCGTAATTTTTCCTCATCCTGTGCCCCGAAATATTTCGAGATCACGACACCGCCGCCCACAGCGATCCCGGCAAAAAACGTGATCACCGACATATTCACATTTGATGATAAGCTCACCGCCGCGAAGGCATCATTGCTCGCGAAATTTCCGACGACCCAGGCATCCGCCATATTGTAAAGCTGCTGTAAAAGCTGTCCTAAAAAGATCGGGATCATAAACCTGAAAAGTCCTCGTCCGATCGGACCTTCTGTCAGATTCCCATCCTTCTTCCCACTACCGGCTCCTGCCCTTTTCCGGACTAATCCCATGCCATTTCCTCCCTCAGTATCAGACCATTCGTCCTTCATATGCTTCAGGTATTGTCCGCATAGTACGGACTTTTGTCGTTTAAGTGACACATTGTAACTAAAATAATCGTATCATGTATGACCAGGGATGTCAAGTGACGGAACGGTCCCTGATCTTATGAAAACCAAAGGAGATTTTTCTTATGCCGCAGATCAAAAAAATCACTGATCTCACAGCGCCGGAACTCGATCTTTTTTCCAGATATTCCGAGTCCCAGCTTTTCCATATCAACGAACCGAAACCGGGGATCTTCATCGCAGAAAGCCCGAATGTGATCGAGCGCGCCCTCAATGCCGGGTATGAACCGCTCGCTGTCCTCATCGAAGAAAAACAGGCCGACGACCTGATCCCGAAGCTCTTTTTTGCTTACCCGGAGCTTCCTGTGTACACCGCAAAATTCGATCTACTGACAAATCTCACCGGCTTTGCCTTAACCCGCGGCCTGCTCTGCGCCATGAAGCGAAAGATCCTGCCGTCTGTGGCGGAAATCTGTGAGGGAAAACACCGGATCGCTGTCCTTGAGAATGTCATGAATCCCACAAATATCGGGGCGATCTTCCGCTCTGCCGCGGCCCTTGGAATGGACGCGGTGCTCCTGACCTCCGGCTGCAGCGATCCCCTCTACCGGAGAGCCGCCAGAGTCAGTATGGGAACTGTCTTCCAGATTCCGTGGACCTGTTTTCCGAAAAACGCGGATCTCTCCTGCGGCGGACTTGAAACACTCCGATCTTTGGGATTTCAGACGGCTGCCATGGCGCTGAAGGAAGATTCCGTTTCCATTGATGATCCAAAGCTTCTGGCTGCCGAAAAACTTGCCGTGATCTTAGGAACAGAAGGGGACGGCCTCGCCTCCGCAACCATCGGCGGGTGCGATCATACGGTCATGATCCCGATGGCCCATGGGGTTGATTCGCTGAATGTGGCGGCAGCCAGCGCGGTGGCATTTTGGGAACTGACGAAAAACAGAAAGGATCTGATATCATGAAAAAACAGGCATTATTCTGCATAGCTCTTGCAGGTACTCTTATGGTCGGAGGATGCGGTCAAAAAGCCACTGACTCCACCGCTGGCACCGCGCAGGTGACCGAAACGTCCGACTCCGCTCCGGCTGACAAACCGGACGGCGTTCAAGACAAAAACTCCGATAAACCCGGAAATCCGCCGGATGGGGCTCAGGGAAGTCCGGATGGAAAACAGGCACCGCCGGACGACGGAAACGGAGGTCCGGGTGGACAGAACGCTGCTCCGACATCCTATACGGCAGTCTCAAGCTACTCCACCGATACTGAGGAGGACGGAAAGACCTACACCTCCACAGGAACCGATGAGAGCGCAGTTCTCGTCACCGAAGGTGCGAACATCACCTTAAAAAATTTCACGATCGACCGCAATTCCGCTGACAGCACCAGAGGCGATGATTCCAGCTTTTACGGAACCGGTGCCGCGGCACTTGCCACCAACGGCAGCCTGACACTGACCGGCGGCACCATCACCACCGATGCAAAAGGCGGTGCAGGTGTCTTCAGCTACGGCGACGGCAATGTCGCCGTATCCGACACCACGATCACCACAAAACAGGATACCTCCGGCGGTATCCATGTGGCAGGCGGCGGCACACTCACTGCCACCAACCTCACCGTTGAGACAAACGGTGAATCCTCCGCAGCGATCCGGAGCGACCGCGGCGGCGGTACCATGACGGTAACCGGCGGAACCTACACCTCCAGGGGAACCGGCTCCCCGGCAGTCTACTGTACTGCCGACATTACCGTCAACAACGCGGCGCTCACTGCTGAAAACTCTGAGGCTGTCTGCATCGAGGGTCTGAACTCCCTTTCTCTCACAAACTGCTCTCTCTCCGGAAACATTCCGGAAAATGAACAGAATGACTGCGACTGGACCGTCATCCTCTATCAGAGCATGTCCGGTGACTCAGAAGTCGGCGAAAGCAAATTTTCCATGGACGGTGGTAGCCTAACCTCCTTAAACGGCGGCCTCTTTTATACGACAAACACGGAGAGTTCCTTCTATCTTAAGAATGTGGACATCACCTACTCCCCGTCCAATAACTTTTTCTTAAAATGCACCGGAAATGCCAACAAACGCGGCTGGGGTCAGTCCGGAAAAAATGGTGCTGACTGCACCTTTACCGCAGATTCTCAGGAAATGAGCGGCGATATCCTCTGGGATAGCATCAGTAATCTCGATCTGAAGCTCACAAACGGCACCATCTTAACAGGCGCCATCCTTCAGGACGAGACAAACGCCGGTGACGGCGGAGACGGAACCTGCGACGTCACCATAGACGCCCTCTCCGCCTGGACCGTAACCGGAAACAGCACTGTCACCTCCCTCACCTGTAACGGCTCCATCACAGGGGCTGACGGCAAAAGCGTGACGATCGCCGGCACAGACGGCACTGTATTTGTGCAGGGTACTGGCAAATATACGATCACGACCGGTTCCTACAACGAGTAAATTTTAAACTTTGACCTTCTGTTATTTTTTTAACAATTTCTTCCATTTTCGTTGTATACACAACATACATTATATTTTGGTTATGCTATACTAAGCCCATCGCATAGCAAACCAAGTAACTGTTCAGTGCCTCACAGTTACATGCAAAAATCCATTCCAAATCGGCTTCGCCGATGGGATTTTTGCCTTCAAGCCTGTGTTTTATTACGGTCAGCGCAGCGAGTGCGCAGACCTACTGAACAGCTACCAAACCAACACCATTTTGCAAATACAGGAGGTACCCCATATGACTCAGACTATCAACCCAAGAAAAGCAGCGATCATCGGCTGCGGCTTCGTTGGCTCCGCCACTGCCTTCACTCTTATGCAGAGCCGCCTTTTCTCCGAGCTCGTCCTTTTAGACGCCAACGAAGCAAAAGCCGACGGCGAGGCAAAGGATATCGCCCACGGGATCCCCTTCGCCGGTCAGATGAAGATCTATGCCGGAACCTACGATGACATCGCCGACTCCGCCATCATTATCATCACCGCCGGCGCCAATCAGAAACCAGGCGAAACAAGATTGGATCTCGTCCATAAAAACGTAGCCATTTATAAAAGCATCATTCCGGAGATCTCCAGACGGGACTTTCAGGGCATTCTCCTCATCGTCTCCAACCCGGTAGACATCCTGACCTACACGGCCCTGAAGCTCTCCGGCTTCCCTGAAAACCGTGTCATCGGTTCCGGCACGGTCTTAGACACTGCCCGCTTAAAATATGCCTTAAGTGAACATTTAGGTGTCGACAGCCGCAGCGTCCACTCCTTCATCATCGGTGAACATGGTGACAGCGAGATCGCCGCGTGGAGCAGTACCAACGTATCCGGAATCCCGTTAAACACCTTCTGTGAGATGCGCGGCCACTATAACCATGATGCCGCCATGGACCGCATCGCCGAAGAGGTAAAAAACAGCGCCTACGACATTATCTCCAAAAAACAGGCCACCTACTACGGGATCGCCATGAGCGTCAAACGGATCTGCGAATGCATCATCCGAAACGAACGTTCCATTCTCCCGATCTCCTCCATGATGCATGGAGAATACGGGATCAGCGGCATCTCCCTCAGCATGCCGGCGATCGTAGGACTCAACGGGATCGAGACCCACGTTCCAATCTCACTGGACGCAGAGGAAGCAGAAAAACTCCGGGAATCCGCCGAGACCCTGAAAAAAATAGCTGCAGAGCTTGATCTCTCCACAGCCACCAACTAACCTTATATTATCTGCCCGGCATAGCAACGGCAGATTTTTAACCTAAGACAAGGGAAAACACGCTTCGCGAGTTTCCCCTTGTTATCGCGACAGTCGCCAAGGTCTCGCGAAAGCGCGGACTTTGGCTCGTTGTTCGCGAGCTTTTTTTACATCTACTGTAATTCCGCGTAATCCTCCGGCAAAAACCGGTGGTAGATCAGATGACAGCCCTCATCCTTAAAACAGTAATAATACCGGTCCGGAATCCCATCCGCAAAATAGAAGACCCAGTCGAAATCTCCATCTTCGATCTTCTCAAACACCGGCTTTGCGGACCACTGACGGAAGAGTTCTCTGATCTCCTCAAGACTGCATCCATGCGTCCCGACAAGATCCACCAGATCCTGAATAAATTCCCGCCCTTTCATCTGCTCATGCACATAGACACTTCCGGTCTCCGGAATCAGGAAACAGAACCGGTCTCCCTTCGCCGTCACGCGGACTTCTCCCAATGTCTTTTTCATATGCGCCCCAAGACCGTTCAGACGCACCTTCATCTCCTCCGCTGTGTCCTCACTCCCGAAAAAATGGTTCAGCGTGGACACCGGATAATAAAGTCGTATCACTTCCGGCCGGAATCCCAGCTTCGCCTGCTGCTCCTTCACCAGATCGATCAGATTCTCTTCCAGTCTTCGAAATCCCATCCTGCCAAATTCTCCTTCTTTTTACGCCTTCACATCAAATACATCCGCAACATCACAGAGCAGCTTGCGGATCTCAAGATGCTGCGGACATACCTTCTCGCACTTTCCGCACTTGATACAATCCGACGCTTTTCCGTTGTTCCGTGTGTGGATTCCATAATAAAAATTGGAATTCGTATTCTGGTAGGTCTTCTTCGCATTCATGCACGCAAACAGATCCGGGATCGAGATCTTCTTCGGACATCCGTCGACACAATAGCGGCATTCGGTACACGGGATCAGGTTCTTTCCGCGGAAGATCTCGCGCACCTTCTCGACCGCCTTCATCTCCCTCTCATCAAGGGGTTTGAAGTCCTTCATGAAACTCACATTTTCCTTCATCTGCTCCAGACTGCTCATTCCGGAGAGGACCATCATGATACCCGGGAATCCCGCCGCGTAGCGGATCGCATAGGTAGCCGGACTGCCGCCGTGAAGCTCCTCAAAGACTGCCTTCGCGTCATCCGGAAGATTCGCAAGGCTTCCGCCGCGGACCGGTTCCATAACGATCACCTGTTTTCCATGCTTTCTGCAGATCTCATAGCATTTCCCGGCCTGAACTGCCGGATCATCGAAGTCCGCATAGTTAAACTGGATCTGGACGACTTCGATCTGCGGATACTCCGTTAAGATCTGCTCAAGGACCTCCGCGCGGTCATGGAAAGAAATTCCAAAGTGGCGGATCTTCCCCTCTTCCTTAAAGGTTAAAGCCGTCTCATACGCATGGCACTCCTTAAACTTCGGATAGTTTCCCATTCCCTGGGCATGCATCAGATAGAAATCAAAATAGTCCACACCGCAGCGCTCCAGCTGTGACTCAAAAAACGGGCGGATATCCTCTTCCTTCTCAAAATAAGCGGCCGTCAGCTTATTTGTAAGAATGTAGCTCTCCCTCGGATAACGGCTCGTCAGGCAGTTTTTGACCGCAAGCTCACTTCTCTCACCGATGTAGCCGTGAGCCGTATCAAAGTAGTTGAAGCCCTGATCCAGAAAATAATCCACCATCTGGGAAACCTGCGCCTCATCGATCTCTTCCCCGATCATAGGGAAACGCATACATCCGAAACCAAAATTCTTTTTAATCTTATCCATGCTGCTCTCCTTTTCTGAATAGATCCGGCACGGGCGGTGAATGTCTTCACCGCTGCGTCCCAATCATGCTCCTGCCTTTTCTCCGGCTGATCCGTCGTCCACTTTTCACGGTCCGGCAACGCCCGCCGCTGCGTTAAGTAACATCTTGTAACTTATTTTGATGATAGCATACGCCCACTCCCTTGTCAAGCGAATGGAAATCAATTATAATGATGATAGCATACTATCTGCGGTCAGTTTAAACTAACTTTCAGATTTCTACCGGCCGACCGGATCCTATTGATCGCCGGGAACTACATCAGACCTTCAGGAGGTGAATTCCATGACAGATTTCGTGCGAGCGCGAAGTGAAGAACAGAAACAGGCCAGAATGGCCGAGATCAAGGCCGCGGCGGACGAGCTCTTCTGCTCTGTCCCCTATCAGGAGATCACCCTCTCCACCATTGCCGGAAGGCTGTCCTGGACGCGGGCAAACCTCTATAAATATGTAACGACGAAGGAAGAGATCTATCTTGAGATCTGCTCCGATAAAATGCAGTCCTATTTTGACGATCTGTTCGCAGCATTTCCCGATGAGAAACCATTTACCCCGGATCAATGGGCTGCTGCCTGGGCAGATGTCCTGAACGCGCACCGTGACTATCTCCGCTACAGCGATATCCTCTGTACGATCATCGAGGTCCATGTCACTGCATGCCGCCTTGCCAGCTTCAAAACAAGCTACCATGCACGCCGGGATGCCTTTGTAAGGCTCATGGAAGTCCGTCTCGGCCTTAGCTCCCATGATGCCAGTGAAGTCTTCCTATCTGTCCTGTACCATGCTGCCGGTCTATGTGGAAGCTGCCACTCCAATCCGGTTATGCTGGAGGCTATGAAAATAGCCGGAATCCCATATAAAAAACGTGATTTCCGGCTCAACATGTATGAATTTATCCGAATGAACCTCTGGTTCTATCTCTCCGGTCCTGCCGGAGAAAATTCCTGCGTCATACCGTAAGAATATAGCACCAGACCGGAAGTGTGATCAGTGAGACGACCGTCGAAAAGACAACGATCTTCGTTGCAAGGCGGTCGTCTTTTCCATATTTGACCGCGAGAACGACGCTCGTGCTCGCTGCCGGCATCGCGGACAGGATCACACAGACCGCTGTGATCAGCTGATCAATGTGAAACAGACGGCAGCCCGCCAGAACGATGACAGGAATCAGGAACAGCCTGATAAACGTGTAGTAATAAACTTCTCTCGTGAACACCTCTTTAAACGGGATTTCCGCGAGCGTACATCCTATCAGAAGCATCGCGCAGAACGTGTTCGCCCCAGCGACCGTCCGGACTGTCTGGTTTACAAATCCGGGAAGCTGGAACTGGGATACCAGAAGTACCATGCCGGTAAAAATTCCGATGATACACGGATGTGTCACGACCTTCTTTAAAAGCTCTTTCTTCGTCGGCGCCTCCGTAAAATAAGTGAGTCCCACCGACCACATAAAGATTCTCGTCGGAATCGTGTAGACCGCCGCATACATGATTCCCAGATCTCCGAAGATTCCCTCAGCGATGGCGTTTCCGAGGATACCGGCATTTGAGACGATCGTCGCGTACTGCAAAACCTTTTTGCTCTCCTCACTCCAGCCCGGATACAGCACACGGCTTAAAAGATTCGAAAAGATCTGGATCAAAAACGAGATCACGATCACTTCCAGCGTCAGCTTCAGAATATCCGCGCTGAACTCCATCTGGAACGACTTCACGATGCTCGCGGGAAGCGTCACATTCATCACGAGACTGCTGAGCAGCGCCTTCCCGCTCTTATCGATCATCCCGCTCTTCCTGAGATACCATCCCAGCGCAAGGATGCAGAACATCATTCCCTGCATATTAAACAAACTTGTAAAATCCATCACGTACTCCTTTATTACAAACTGGCGTTATTGTACTGCTTCCCCTCCGATTTTGTCAATCTCTTCACTTTCACCAATCTATGTTACTGTTCACGCCTTGCGCAAACAGTAACTGATTTTGCCGATGCTTCGCATTCCAAATCGGCAAAATCCACTACTACCACTGTATTGTACGGAATTTTCAGTTCAGAAAATTCCTACCCGTGTACAGTAACCAATCCATCTCCCTTCTGCCCGCCCGTCCGGATATAAAATCTTGTCACCGTTCCCTATCAGTGGTACAATAACCCCAATTTATACCATCTCACAAAGGAGGTCCCAACATGGAAACCAACATCAAAGTAAGAAACGCGAAATTATCCGACGCTCCGAGAATCCTTGAGATCTACACCTATTATGTAGAGAACACCGTAATCACCTTTGAATACGATGTCCCTTCCCTTGAAGAATTCGAGAACCGCATGATCGATATCATGAAAAAATATCCTTATCTCGTCATCGAACGTGACGGCAGGATCGAAGGCTACGCTTACGCCCATCCTTTCGTCGGGCGCGCCGCCTACGACTGGGCCAGTGAGCTCACGATCTATCTGGATCACAACGCGAAGAAATGCGGGCTTGGCAGAAAACTCTATGAAGCTCTGGCTGAGCGGCTCAAAGACATGGGAGTTCTGAATCTTTACGCCTGCATCGGATACCCGAAGGTTGAGGACGAGTATTTAAATAAGAACAGTGCCCGGTTCCATGAGCATCTTGGGTTCCGGCTTTGCGGGACTTTTGAAAACTGTGGGTATAAGTTTAACCGGTGGTACGATATGATCTGGATGGAGAAGATTATTGGGGAACATACATCGGATCAGGCGGCGGTAAAGCCATATTCCTATAACGAATAATATGGCGAGAGGTACGCGCAGGGAGGGCCTGGGGCGCGGACACTTGAGGGATTCCGGGAGGATTCCTCTAAGCTTGCCGAAGAATGCTAAGGACGGAGGACATGTGCCACAACTCGCTTCGCTCAGACAAGCGGCACATGTCCTCCAACGCATTCTCCGGCGAGCCAAGAGGAAACCAGCTCCCTTCACCCAGGCGGTCCGTGCCCCAGGTCTTCCCTGCGCTGTGTATTGGCTGAATTAAGAAAGAAATTACTGACTCTCTCTGCTTTTGTGTCCTGTGCTTAATTGCTTTCTCCATACTGAGAATTAACTGGATAAAGAACGTAATTACAAACACTTTTCATTCATGTGATCTATATCTGGAGTCTTCTCTGCACTATATACTGGTTAGATGAAAAAAAGGACTTGCACATCTTGTTTTAGCACGCTACAATGGTAAACGTTCGATTTTGACATAATATAAGCTTACAGGAGATGTGACATGAATACGAATGAACGAACTGACAAGCGCCCTGTCTGGCGCGGTGAACTTGCTCTTCTTATTGTGATTTTGATCAACAGTTTCGGTGTTGTCTTAATGCTGGACTCCGGTGCCGGAATTTCGGCGATCTCCAGCGTTCCGTACGCTTTTTCTGAATCCTTCCCGGCTCTGACGCTCGGAACCTGGACTTATATCTTTCAGGGGATTCTCGTAGCTGCCCTCATGATCTTACGGAAAAAGTTTGTTCCTACATACCTCTTCAGCTTCGTTGTAGGCTTCGCCTTCAGTAAGATGTTAGATGTATATAAGACCGCCCTCGCGGGCCTCACGATGGGGATCGGATACCAGATCGTCTATTTTATCGTGAGCTATCTCGTCATCTGCCTCGGAATTGCCCTCTCCAACCGCTGCGGACTTCCGATCATCCCGACAGACCTCTTTCCTCGAGAAATGGCCGATATTCTGAAGGTTCCATACTCCAGAGTCAAGATCACCTTCGACGTGACCTGTCTCGCCGTGACCGCGGGACTGACTTTCTGTTTCCTCGGTCATATCAAAGGGCTTGGAATCGGAACGATCCTCGCCGCGTTTACGATGGGTAAGGTCATCGGCATGATAGGCAATATACTGGATAGACACTTCCGGTTTGTGTCATTCCTCACAGAACGCAGCAAATCTGCGGTTTAGGTCCTGTATTACTTTGTCTGTATTCATGTTGCTCCTCCTACCTTATAATTTTCCATATGCTTACGAATTCGCATTTAAACTTCATAATTTTAGGCAGAATCATAAAGCAGCCCACTCTTGCAGCTCTCCAATCTAAAATAGGAAGCAGTCCGTTTTAAAGAAATTTTTCAGTGAATACATTTAAATTTTCTATATAAAAAGCCGCCTGAGCTTTTTCCCCCATAGGTTCATAATCCTATCACAGAGAAAGACCACACGGCTTTTCTTATCTACGCCGCAATTTGTACCGCAGCTTTCTTTTCTGAATTCTTTACGCTAACACAGTCCCTTCCGGAAATGCGCCACGGAACACCTTGCGGACAAGCGGTCCCGCGATGATGAGCTGGAACGGCAGTGCCATTACAAAATTCTTTGGGATATTCGTGAGCCAGATGAGCAGCAGAGGGCTGAAGTTTCCGCCCTTTACGCATCCCTCAAGGGCACCGTAGAGGGACATGATGATAACCATCGGAACCACCATGGAGCAGGAAACCGCAATCACCTTGTGAAGCACCGGACTCTCCGGCTTTACAAGAAAACGGAACGCGAATCCCTTCGCCGGTCCGGAGACCACAAACCAGTCCATGCACATCGCGAACACATAGGCGATCGGGAATCCGATCCAGGCCTCACGGATTGTTGTGAGGTTTAACGCTCCCATATGAAGTGTTACGTTGTAGATGCTCATCCAGAGCACCATGGTAAAACACATTAATACTGTGTAGATCAGACTTTCTCTCTTATTTCTTGGCATACATTTTCTCCTTTTTCAACCTATAAATTTCTGTGAAAACGATGTGGATATTTCCCCGAAAGCCGTATCAGAACTTCTTCACTCAGATCATCATCTGTAAGAACCGTCTCTGACCGTTTCTTCCGGGCATATGACAGAAAAAAACAGCGAAGCCAACAAAACTCGTTGCGACTCCACTGCTCTTTTCGTGTACATCTCACTGCGTTCTCAATCTCTATGTGAACGCAGTATACAATATTTCTTTATCGCTTCGTAAGTACTTTTTTCCACAAAACACCAATTTTGTATACTTGCACAAAACTTTGTCCCAATTCTCGCATTTCATTATTCACATTCATCCTATCCCCATCATGGCATCCATGGGATTCTAAAGCTGTCCCCACTTTCTTCCGCAAACCTCAGCTTTTTCATCATCGATCACAGTTTCTTCACAATTTTCCCATTGACATTCCCCCACAAAAGCCTTATTATTCTTAGCAAGCTAATAATTTAGTTTGCTAAGTATCCGGCAGACGATCAAATCACAGCTTTTTATCTCTGTCGAGAAGACTCCCACCTCTTTTGGGTGGTGGGTATAAGGGGGAACTTGATCTATGAAAGAAACCGTTGGACGCAGTGTGGGAATGCTCTCCAACCTGATCCGCAGGCACTTCAGTACCTTTTCTTTTCATGGTACATTAAGCGGCGCACAGGGAAAAACGCTACATTTTATTCTGGCGCGCGGGCAGGAATGCGATGTCTTCCAGAAAGATATCGAAGAGGAGTACAGTCTCAGACCACCGACCGCCACAAAGCTCTTAAAGGATATGGAAAAAAACGGACTGATCTACCGTGAGGCAGTTCCTTATGATGCCCGCCTAAAACGCATTGTCGCTACTGAAAAAGCCATGCAGTATCAGGAACTGATCCACCAGAGTCTGGAAGAAACCGAAGATCGTCTGACCTCCGGAATATCTCCCCAGGATCTCGCCGTGTTTTTCAGGGTCATCAACCAGATGATCCGAAATATGTCCTGAATATCCGGACGGGTCCCACCTGCAGAACCTGCATGTTCTCCGCATCAGGAGCTTTTGCGGGATCGCAAATTTTATATGGAAACGAGGTAAATCATTCATGGTTAAAACACTTTTAAAAAGCGTGCGCCAGTACAAACGCGTGTCCATCGAGACACCGCTGTTTGTCACCATGGAAGTCATTCTGGAATGTACGATTCCTCTCATCATGTCTAAGCTTATCGATGACATGACCGGATCTTCCATGGCACCGATCTTAAAATACGGCGCCCTCTTACTGGTCCTTGCGACCCTTTCCCTGCTCTTCGGCGTTCTCTCGGCGAGAGCGGCTGCCACAGCCGGGTGCGGACTCGCGAAGAACTTAAGAAGAGATCTCTACTTTAAGACCCAGGACTTCGCCTTCGCAGACATCGACAAGTTCTCCTCCTCCTCTCTTGTTACGAGGATGACGACGGATGTCACGAACGTTCAGAACGCCTACCAGATGCTGATCCGTATGGCAGTCCGTGCCCCGCTTATGACAGTCTTTTCCGTCATCATGAGCATGAGCATCAATGTCCGGATGTCCTTCATCTTTCTGGCACTTCTCCCGGTTCTTGCAGCGGCACTGTTTGGCATCTTCTTCTATGTCCACCCGATCTTTAAGCGGATCTTCAAGAAATACGATGCCTTAAATAACTCCGTCCAGGAGAACGTCGGCGGCATCCGTGTCGTAAAATCCTTCGTCCGCGAAGGTTACGAGAAGGAGAAATTTGAAAACGCTGCCGAGGAGGTGCGAAAAGACTTCACGATGGCAGAAAAGATCCTCGCCTTAAATAACCCGGTGATGACCTTCTGCATCTATGTTTCAATGCTTTTAGTAAGCTTTTTCGGCGCGAAGCTCATCATCGGCACCGGAGGCAGCGAGCTTTCCACCGGGGAACTTTCTTCCCTGATCAGCTACGGCGTTCAGATCCTCACGTCCATGATGATGCTGTCCATGGTATTCGTTATGTGCAGCATGGCCCAGGAATCCGGCGACCGTATTGCCGAAGTCCTGAATCATGAGAGCGTTTTACGATCCCCGGAAAACGGAGCAACGGACGTAAAAGACGGCAGCGTCGAGTTCGACCATGTTTCCTTCCGCTATTCCGGAAAGAACAAAAAATTTGCCCTGACTGACATTGATCTTAAGATTCCGTCCGGTTCCACCATCGGTATCATCGGCGGTACCGGCTCCGCAAAGACAACATTGATCCAGCTGGTCCCACGTCTCTACGATGTGACGGTGGGCGCGGTGAAGGTCGGTGGACGCGATGTGCGTGAGTACGATCTTCAGGCCCTCCGTGACGCTGTGGCTGTCGTTCTCCAGAAGAACGTCCTCTTCTCCGGAACGATCAAGGAAAACCTCCGCTGGGGTAATAAGAACGCCACAGACGAGGAGCTGATCCACGCATGCCGATTAGCGCAGGCGGACGAGTTCGTCACACAATTCCCGGATGGATATGACACCTATATCGAACAGGGCGGAACGAACGTCTCCGGCGGCCAGAAGCAGCGTCTCTGTATCGCGAGAGCGATCTTAAAGAAACCAAAGATCCTGATCCTGGACGATTCCACTTCCGCTGTGGATACTAAAACAGATGCCCTGATCCGTCAGGCATTTAAACATGAGCTTCCGGACACCACAAAGATCATCATCGCCCAGCGTGTTTCCTCTGTTCAGGATGCAGACCGCATCCTCGTCATGGATGGCGGGCGGATCGTGGAATCCGGAACCCACGAAGAGCTTCTCGCCTTAAACGGTATTTACAGAGAAGTCAATGATTCCCAGACAAAGAGCAAGGAGGCATGATCATGGAAAAACAGAATAAGAAAAATGGCACCTTCGGCCGCCTGCTCCGCTACATTTACAAGAACTACCGGGTGTACATGATCACCGTGATCATCTGCATCATCATTGCCGCAGCTGCCTCCGTGGTCCAGACCGTATTTTTACAGCGGCTCATCGATACCTGCATTCTTCCGGGACTGGAGAACGGATTTGAGAGCATCCGGCAGCCGTTCATACAGACGATCCTCTCAATGGTCACCCTGTATGTGTTCGGTGTCGCGGCTGCCTTCACCTACACCCACCTCATGGCGACCGTAACACAGGGGACATTAAAGCACCTGCGTGTGGACATGTTCGATAAGATGCAGTCTCTGCCGATCAAATATTTTGACACCCACGCCCACGGCGATATCATGAGTACCTACACAAACGATACGGATGCGATCCGCCAGCTGATCGGCCAGTCGCTTCCGATGGTCTTCCAGTCTTCCCTCACGATCACCGTCATGTTCCTTATGATGATCTATTACAGCGTCTGGATGACGATCATTGTGTGCCTTTTCTCCGCTCTCATGCTGACCGTCACGAAGAAATTCGGCGGCGCAAGCTCCCGCTACATGATGGCACAGCAGAAATCTCTTGCCAGAGAAGAGGGCTTTATCGAAGAGATGATCCAGGGACAGAAGGTCGTAAAAGTCTTCTGCCACGAGGAAGAATGTAAAAAAGATTTCGACAAATTAAATGAACAGCTATTCTCCGACGGTGAGATGGCAAACCGTTATGGCAACTCCCTGATGCCGATCTTAAATAACGTGGGAAACCTGATGTATGTGGTCCTCGCCATCGTCGGCGGACTCCTCGTATATCTTTCCGCTCCGAATATCAGTCTCAGTGGGCAGGCAGTCCTCACCATCGGAGTGATCGTTTCCTTCCTTGGAATGGCAAGACAGCTCTCCCAGACCATCGGTCAGGCCTCCATGCAGGTCTCCATGATCGCCATGGGTCTTGCGGGCGCTTCCCGTGTCTTCGCGCTGATCGACGAGGAGCCGGAGGAAGATGAGGGTTATGTGACTCTTGTACGCGCGGAATGGGGCGCTGACGGCGTCTTAAAAGAGACAAACGACAAGAGCGGAATCTGGGCATGGAAACACCCGCATAAGGCGGACGGAACCGTCACTTATACTCCTTTAAAGGGCGATATCCGTTTAGAGGATGTGGATTTCGGATACACGCCGGAGAAGCTTGTGCTTCATGACATCACACTCTACGCGAAGCCCGGTCAGAAGATCGCCTTCGTCGGCGCCACAGGTGCCGGTAAGACGACCATCACGAACCTGATCAACCGGTTTTATGATATTCCGGACGGCAAGATCCGGTACGATGGGATCAATATCACAAAGATCCGGAAACCGGATCTCAGGCGGTCTCTCGGCGTTGTCCTTCAGGACGTGAATCTCTTTACGGGTACGGTTATGGAGAATATCCGTTATGGACGGCTGGATGCCACCGATGAAGAATGTATGGCGGCTGCAAGACTTGCAAATGCGGATGATTTTATCCAGAGACTTCCGGAAGGTTACAATACGATGCTGACCGGCAACGGTGCCAGCCTTTCCCAGGGACAGAGACAGCTCATTTCCATCGCGAGAGCAGCTGTCGCGGATCCACCCGTGATGATCTTAGACGAGGCGACGAGCTCGATCGATACGAGAACGGAGGCGCTGGTTCAGGAGGGCATGGACAACCTGATGATGGGACGCACGGTGTTTGTGATCGCCCACAGACTTTCTACGGTACGCAACAGTAAGGCGATCATGGTTTTAGATCACGGGCATATCATTGAGCGCGGGGATCATGATACGTTGATCGCGCAGAAGGGTGTGTATTATCAGTTATATACTGGGGCGTTTGAGTTGGAATGATGGCTCTTAGCCTGTAGATTTCAGCTTAGATGTTGACTTGGAATGTAATTTAGAACGTATTTTAAAGGGCCTGCTGCACTGGCAAATAGAATGCTGGTGGGGCAGGCTTTTTTGTAGCTATGTATATGGAAGAATATGTGAGGGCAGGTTCTGTGGGTTGATTCATTGTGGCGGGGGACGCGCCGGTACCCCTCCGGTCCCGGGTCTTGAGGAATTCCGGGAGGTTTCCTCTAAGCTTGCAGAAGAATGCTAAGGGCGGAGGGCAGGATTGTTCGTCCGGCAGTTTAATCGTCAAATGCAATGCGCCGGGATGGGATGTACGATGCGGGAAGTAATACTGGAATCCCATTTTGCGGATGATATCTAATACATTGAGGATATATCCGAACAGCCTTGTATTCCAAAAGAGCGTATCGATGAGTTGGACAGTCTCTGTCATCCGTTATCATTTCAACGAAGATGCAAGGGAAACAATGCAGGAGAAGATTAACCGGATGCTGGTTACAGAAGCAAACCGAATGGCGGTTTATTAAAATTATGTAGATGTAATTGAAGAAAAAACATGATATTATGTGAGTAACAAATCGGAATTTGAGGAGAACAATGAATGGCAACATGGAGTGGTATAAGGAAAAAGTTGGAAACGGAATATCTGGCTCAAAATCTGCAAGGTCATATTCAGTATTATGCAACATCATATAGCAGGAGTCCCGACCATGAGGGACGGGCGGCGATAAGATATGATGGAAAAGAAATCATCAAGGGATGCTATTGGAACAATTGGGCGAAAGCAGACATGTTTCCTCAAGACGAAAAATACGAGAAACGCATGAAAGTAGAAAATGCGTATATGGACGATACAGCTATAAAATTGGGTATTTTTGACCAACGTTGTTTTTATAATGCGTTTGCAGAGTTTGATAATCAAGATATTGAAGCGAGTCTTAAAAGTGAAAATTTAATCGTAAAAATATTTGCTGTATTGGATAGACGAGTTGGTAAACGGAGATTAAGAATTATGAAAGAAACTATAATGGAAGAACCAGATACATTCCAAGAGTTTTATGCGATTCGGGCAAAAGCAGAAGGACTGTTATAAATTCATATTTATCGGGGAGCAAATAGAACAAAAATCGGAATTTGGAGGAACTTATGATAAAAAAAATGATAATGGCATTATGTATATTTATTTGTGTGTTTACTTTAGTTGCGTGTTCTGGACAACAAACAAACGAACCACTTACTTTAGGTGTCAATGCGATAATAACAGAAATTGATAAAGAAAATAAAATCATAACCACAAAAGATAGCGGAGAAGAATGTGTTTTAGGAGATGATTGTCTTATCGATTGTTCCCAAATTCCTATGATCTATTGTAATTATGATACGCAAGATGTTGTAGATATAACACTTGATGATTTACAGGTGGGGGACGAAATCATTTTGACTATTCGGAACTCGGAAATAGAAAATCTTCAAAAGGAAGATGACAATAAAGCAAAAATAGCAGTTGAACAATTACAATTAGGTACACAGAGAATTAAATAATTTCCAGTTTTTTAAACTGAGAAATCGGAATTTGTTAAAGGAGCGTGATTAAGTGAACATAATTGACAAACTCTTGGAAACCCCGTGCTATATAATGGATTTCCTCCCTAAACAAGTACCCATGAATTGTGGTGGACAGTTTTTTGAAGTAGAAACTTATCTACTCAACCACTATGATTACTGTGGGTTAAGAGATAGGTTTGTTGGCGTTATTTTGAAAGCGATGTGTTATTATCCCGTATCTGTTCAATGGGGCAAATGGATTGAACAGCCAACCCCCGAACAAGTAACAAAAATCATTGACACTATACTGGAAAGCCATTCTGGTGATGTAAATATATTATTTACAAGTAAAGATGTGCTTCTCCAGTTTGGATGGGATTGCTTAAATATAAACATTTATAATCCAGACGAAGAAATGTGTATGTTGTTTGAGGAAATTGCAGCTTCAGAAGGATTGTTCTGGCGGAAATCAGAGTAACAACTTCCCGTTTATTGGGAAGTCGCAGAGAACGAAAAATCGGAATTTGACGAGGTATTGGTAGAATGGTAGAAGTTAAATTTTATGACAATGTCGCAGATGAACTTTTGAAGTTTGCAGTAATAATATCAAAAACAGACAACAAGTGGGTATTCTGTAAACACAAAGAAAGAGAAACTTATGAAGTGCCAGGCGGTCACAGAGAACCTGGAGAAAGTATTTTTGAAACAGCCAAAAGAGAATTACAAGAAGAAACAGGGGCAATTGATTTTAAAATTGAACCAATATGTGTGTATTCTGTTAAAGGAAAGACACGAGTAAATGAAAATATTGATGATGAAACTTTTGGAATGTTATTTATTGCAGACATTAGCTCATTCGTGGAATTACATTGTGAGATTGAGAAAATATTGATTTCAGATAAGTTAGTTGATAATTGGACATATCCTTTAATTCAACCTATATTGATTGAAGAAGCAAAAAAAAGAGGCTTTATATAAAAATCAAGATAAGCAACGGAAACTTTCAGTTTGTTGAAGTCAAAAGAATTGAGCAGTGTATCGCGGAGGTGATGATATGAATAAACTCTACGATTTCTTAAAATGTATGATCTATGCGAGTTTTTATGTGATTGTGATTAAAACGAGTATGGATTTCTATGAGTACAAGCGCTTTCCGAAACTATACGAACAGAATTCTGCGCCTTGGTATACAGAAGCATTACTGTATAGCGCTGCCTCGCTTTTCGTGATTGTTGTATATGCTGTGCTCAGGGGAATCGTTAGACGCAAGATTAAGAAGGGGTGAGTGATATGTTTATGCTGTTTGAATATATGTTTCCAATTATCTTTGTGATCGTTTTCGGTATGATCATCTTTTAGTTTGTGACCGGAATCAGAACATGGCACAAAAACAATCAGTCACCGCGTCTGTCGGTGAGTGCAACCATCGTCGCAAAGCGTGAAAATATCACACATCATAGCCATGCAAATGAGGGTGACCCGTATGGAGCTCATGCCTTTCATTCGACTTCAAGTACCAGCTACTATGTCACGTTTCAGGTAGAGAGCGGTGACCGGATGGAACTACAGGTTTCAGGAAGAGAATATGGAATACTGGCGGAAGGAAATGTCGGAAAACTCACTTCTCAAGGGACGAGATATCTGTCATTTGAGCGCGTGTGATTCAGGAGGTGATAACATGAAAAAACTATTTATAATGCTCGGAATTGTCTGCTTGTTTATGACCAGCTGCCAGACTGCTCAGAAGACGATACCGGAAATAACTACGATTGCCCCTGCAGATTCTGCACATGAAGAAACAGAGACAAATAAAGAAGAACGTGCAGAAGATGCATCGGTAGCAGTAAAGTCGCTGAAAATTGGAAGTTCAAAAGGAAATCCGGATGATCTATCATCCTTGTATCAAACCATACAGACTCACTCCGATCATAACCACTGCAAGTCCAACAAACACCGAATAAACCACTTTGCTCCCCCTGGATTCCGTATTTCTAATGCAAAACACAAGATAACAGATCCAGACAATATAAGCGACAAACAGCAGGCCGCTGCTATAAAAAAACATCGCCAAAAAGAACAAGGTGTTAACTGCTTTCATACCATTCTCAGAAAATATAAGCTCCTTTATTTTCCTCATAGCCGTCACCTCCATGAATTTCGCCGATGCATTCACTCTTTTCCAATGTTTCATTCAACAATAGCTAAAACTGATCCAGTTCAAGATTCATCCCTGACATATCTGCGCTTGTTCACTAATATGCCAACTACTGTAAAAATAATAATAGTTACAATCCAATACTCTACGCCTGGATGATGGTAAAGTGTATATTTTTGTTCCAAGGACATTTCTGCTGTTATTTTTAATATGTTCTTATACTTAATGCAATCTCCAAAAAATTGACCAATTAATATTCCAAACAAATTTCCAAATGTTATTGAAAATGAAACTATATATTTCTTACAATAAAGCAGTACAGTGGAGAAAATCCAAACATATAAATAATGGTGTGTTGCTGTCCATTGAAACAAATATAATTTGGAAAGAACAGTTTGGGACAAAAGGTAAAGCGCAACATATATAATAATCGTAATAAAATATTTCTTTTGAGAGGACAACATTTTTCTCCTCCCCCTTCCCATTACCAAGCAGTTTCCAGACTTTCACCAGTTGAAAATATTCGATGACAGACACACAAACAATGTTCAAGGGTTTATCATTGACTTTTGATTATTAATTTAATGTTCCACTCCTATACTTAAAATTAGATGGGAAATAATATATCTCAGTCGTATTTTTTCCTCCTATTGAGTTCCATATATAAATTTTATATGTGAAACTGGAATAGACAATAGTCCCGCCATCCTCTAATACTTGTTTGCTCCACGGGAAAAATAAAAACCAGGAAACAATAAGAGTTATTACTACAGTCCATAGTATACAATGTTTTTTCATTTTGTCCCCTCCATTTCCCTTTGATTTTGTGAACCAGTGTACAAGTTCTCCATTCATATCACGATCAAACAGCTTTTATGGTGATGCGTTTTTTCTTCTTTGCTCATCTATCAACCATACTATTTATGTATTGAATAATTACCGCGTCATCTCCTATTTCAGACCGAATGTTGAAATGGAAATTCATTATTCAAAATAATAATTAAACCTGAACTTTTTACAGTATAACGAACACTTCGCTTGCCAGAATAGTCAATATTATAACTTTGTTCTCCTGAACGTGATTGCGGAGTTATGTATATTTTCTTTGGGGTTATATCCTTTATTAATTGAGTAAGTCCGCTTCTTTCTTCTGTCAAAGTCTGGTTGTGATAGATTCCTTTATAATCATACCATTCAATGGAAACGGTATCAGAATCATCCGGCCAATTTCCTTTTAAACTCATGTTATTCCAAAGCAAATAAACTATCAGTAGGCACAGAATAGATATTAATGCAATTATGCGTAGCTTTTTAATCAGGATCATCTCCATTCTTTAAATGGTGAGTATCACGTTTTCAAGACTAGAAGTAACGACATAATGATTAGGATACTGCGAAAATGGTTCATCACCAGGCAGAAATATAATCTGCATAAACTAGCTCCTTGTAATATTACAAAAAGTAATTACTTTCTTTATTACTGTAATGTGATATGCCCTAACACCCATTCAATGTATTGATCATATTCTTTTTCTATATTAACCACGAGTAATTTATGATCTACTACCATTGCATAACAGTCCGACCAGTCATATTTTGATCCCGGGCAATAATATGTGGAATTTCCTCCAATATCTTTTTTCGTGAATATGTCCGGATTGCTTTTTATTACAGCGTTCAGTTGTTCTTCGCCATTGTCCGAATCATATGTTGCCAACTTTACCTGAAATCTATCGCTATCTATCTCACATTCATATGTTACTGCCGTATAGCTCTTTGCCACAGAAACAGTTTTATCTACTGCGCTGAACGATCCATTATCTAAATTGCTTTCCTTGTTAAAATTAAGCACAAAAAT
Organism: Desulfotomaculum sp. OF05-3; assembly: GCF_003435535.1. Lineage (NCBI taxonomy): Bacteria > Bacillati > Bacillota > Clostridia > Eubacteriales > Desulfotomaculaceae > Desulfotomaculum > Desulfotomaculum sp. OF05-3. The sequence goes on from NZ_QWGO01000025.1 coordinate 50,510, forward strand.
ATCCATGCTGTTGTTTGCTGAAAAATCCTCTATAGAACCATACTCTGTGTTTACTATAGATTCTGTGATATTCTCATCTTCATCTCTTTGAAATATTTCAGATAACATCTGGGTATTGTGCGCTCCTACACCAGTTAATGTTAATCCCACTGCTAGAATGAAAATAAGAATAGATTCTGCTATGCACCATTTATCTTTCGATAAGACTGTTTTAAGTTCAGGATATGTTCGCTTTAAATGGTATAGGCGAAAAATACCGGCTATGAACCAGATCACCGCAACCCCAACAATACTATTGGATAAAAAATCACCTTTTATTATTTCTAATGAGAGTAAAATTTTTTTTATATACAGGCTCACCAAGATACAGCACATCCCAAAAAGAAAAACTCTCCATGTTTTTATTGATTTATCCATAATAGTGACCTCCTTATCCGGGGGCATTCATCTTAACGGGGCTTTGTTAATTATATTTTTCCTCTGTCTCATTCAGGGACTGATAAAACTGTTCCAGTTCAGAATCAATCGATTCATCCATGACATATTTCTGCCTGTTCACTGTGATGTTTTCCCCGCAAAAAATAATATCCTATTGATATGCTTCCGTTGTTATAATGGCTCTTTTGCTCCAGCCAGATGAGTTGATGATTGAAAATACAGGTTTCTTTTTTCTTTCATTAAACAGACTCGTAAATTCTTCGATCTCCTGCCGGTCTGTTATTCTCTTTTTATAAGGTGGGGATACGAGTATGATCTCGGTGACTTTTTCTGCGTTTAAATCATCAAGCTTAGTTATTTTTCCAACAAAAACTACTATGCCTATGATGATCAGAACAAAAATGATATATCTTATTTTAATTTTCTTCTTGCTCATACTGCCTCCTCTCCGGGGGGCAGTCCACTTTGAGCTTTTCTCTTATTTAAATTATATTTCAATTGCTGTTTTTTTCAATATACTTCCGTATGTCTTCATGATTTGTAATATATTATTTATATTTTAGTTAATTATCTGTAATTTTATGTTCTATATGCAACATCACTGCCCATTTTCCGATTCACCGATATCTTTCCTTTCAATCTCTTCAAGCACCCACTCCGCCATATCACGAACCTCACAATATTCATCCTGACATACTTTTTTAATAACCGGAAGGTATTTCGGATCATAGTTATTTAACATCGCGTTCAGCGCATTCGTTTTATACCGCCACTCTTTCCCCTGCGGAATATACCAGAGTTTGGGCTGCACGACGGATCGCAGCCAGCTGTATTCCGCCAGAACGATCTCTGTATCCGTAAAATGGCTGCTCCACGCTTCGAGTTCTGGGAATTCTTCTGTATCTTTCCATGCTTTTCTATTATGGGGCCATGCATCCTGGCAGGCATCGCAGCCGTAGATCCATTTTTCGAATTTGTTCTGCAGCGGTTCCGTCCTTAGATCCCAGCCATCCCATGTTGTCAGGCAGGAAACGCAGGTGTTTCTGCACATCATGTACGGCGCTTCCAATGATTCTGTCGGACAGGATCGCATGCACAGGTTACATTTCTCAGCGCATGGTCTGATCTGATTCTCCACAATGTACTGAAGCGGCTCATCAATTAAAAAAGCCTCCAGATACTGATAAGACCCTTTCTCGGTATAAAAGAAATTGTTTTTTCGTATGATTCCAATTCCCGCCTTCATTCCTGCCCACCGCAGAGCTGTAATTCCAAAGTCTCTGTCAGTCGCCACCTGAAGACCGCAGTCTGCAAGGTATTTTTCAAATGCCACGCTTGTCTTATAACCTTCTGAATCTGTATGTCTTCTTCCGTCTGTCAGATAATATTTTGCAACACGGCCTTTCATTCTTTGTCCCCACCTAATTTCTTTTTCTTCCAACTGAGTTTGCCACCGGCAGCTTCCGGTGACAATAGCAGTAAAAAAGTGCGTACTCACCTCATAAGCAGCTTTACCAGTTCTTTTTTTCTTTGCTGCTGTCATGCTGCGATTTGCGCTCCTCAACCATTTTTACAAACCACTCCACCATTGCTGGATCCTGATGTGAGAAAAAAGCACTTGTGGCAGTATCCATCTGTGAAATCTGGTTCATATCATTCTCATCAAGCGCAAAGTCAAATACATTAAAGTTTTCAATCATACGTTCTTTATGTACAGACTTCGGAATTACGATCACACCTCTTTGGATATGCCAGCGGAGCATTACCTGGGCTGTTGTTTTTCCATATTTCTGTCCAATCATTTTCAGGACTTCATTCTCAAAAAGACCGTTTCTTCCTTCGCCAAATGGTGCCTGCATATTGCGAAGCTAAACGGCCGTCTTTGCGG
>NZ_QWGO01000026.1:0-51011 GCF_003435535.1 Desulfotomaculum sp. OF05-3
CGGACAAGTGGTGTAAAAGTACCCGTAATATTCAAATAGTAAAATTCGCTCAATCACTACCAAGCCAGGTAAAAGTAAAGGGGCTATTTTTGCGTATCGCTCAAAAAAAAGCATGATTGGCGGACGTGGCGTTGTTCTGACTTCCGAAGAAGCGATTCACGAAAATCAAGATACATTTACGCATTGGACACCAAACGTTTATCGTTATGGTACGTATGCAGACGAAAACCGTTCATACACTAAAGGACATTCTGAAAACAATTTAAGACAAATCAATACCTTCTTTATTGATTTTGATATTCACACGGAAAAAGAAACTATTTCAGCAAGCGATATTTTAACAACAGCTATTGATTTAGGTTTTATGCCTACGTTAATTATCAAATCTGATAAAGGTTATCAAGCATATTTTGTTTTAGAAACGCCAGTCTATGTGACTTCAAAATCAGAATTTAAATCTGTCAAAGCAGCCAAAATAATCTCGCAAAATATCCGAGAATATTTTGGAAAGTCTTTGCCAGTTGATCTAACGTGCAATCATTTTGGGATTGCTCGTATACCAAGAACGGACAATGTAGAATTTTTTGATCCCAATTACCGTTATTCTTTCAAAGAATGGCAAGATTGGTCTTTCAAACAAACAGATAATAAGGGCTTTACTCGTTCAAGTCTAACGGTTTTAAGCGGTACAGAAGGCAAAAAACAAGTAGATGAACCCTGGTTTAATCTCTTATTGCACGAAACGAAATTTTCAGGAGAAAAGGGTTTAGTAGGGCGCAATAGCGTTATGTTTACCCTCTCTTTAGCCTACTTTAGTTCAGGCTATTCAATCGAAACGTGCGAATATAATATGTTTGAGTTTAAAAACATTTTAAAATACTAATTAGATTAGTTAAATGACTATTTGAAATAGTATTTTGAGGAGTGATTATATGTGTACAAGATTTGTTTACAATGGTATAGATAAAATTGTTGGTTTTAATTTTGATATTGACCTTTCTGTATGGGATCATACTGTAATTACCGAAGAAAATAGATTTTATATTGGTATTAAAATGCCTGACGGTCTGTATCATTCATTTCATGGGATAAATAAAAATGGTAATGTAGGAACACTTCTTTATGTTCATGGTAATGAAAATGCAAGGTATATAGAAAGCGAGGATTGTATTACAATATCTGAATTAACAGAAAAATTCATTAAGGCAGAGATTTCTTTTGATAAAGCCTTGGACATTGTTAAAAAGAAAAAAATTATTTATGCACCAGATGCTACTATGCAAGCTATGCTTTCTGATAAAAAAGGACGAGTTTTAATTATTGAACCTGGAATTGGGTATAGATATGAACAAGAAAATTTTTCACTTATTACAAATTATTCTATTCTAAAACCAGATATAACAAAGCCGTACATTGTTTCTGGGGATACAAGATACGAAGTGGCTAAAGAGTTATTGGCAGGATATGATAAAGATTTTTCAGTAAATGACGCATTTAAAGTATTAAAATCTGTTTCTCAAAAAGACTTGTGGGCAACTAGGGTTTCATTTGTATATTCTACAGAAAAAAATAAAGTTTATTATGTCTTGAACAATGATTTTAGTAATGTATTTGAATTTCAGTTTTAATACTAATGAATTTATAAATTTGCAATTATGATAAGAAAGGTTATTATGATAGGACTAAAAAAGCGAGATATAAAAAAAGCGTTGAAAGCTGGTGCAAAAGCTGGCGGTGTATCATTGGCTGATGTTCGGGCAGATATTGAAGCGACGATTGATGAAGCTATGAATAGCACCGCCCCAGAAGTGTAGGCAAATTTCAAAAAATATTTTGGTAATAAACGCCCTACCCCAGAAGAATATATTTACAAGATTACCAAAAAGACAAAGATTTGAAAAAAGGCTTGCTCCATACATAGTGTATGATCTGCAAGCCTTAATCTATTTCAGAGGAAATTTAACAGTAAAAGTAGCACCTCCACCAGCAGTATCATTGATAATGATAATACCGTTCAGCATTTGAGTTAATTCTTTGGCGATACTTAGTCCCAGTCCAAAATTCGATTTGTTCGTATGGGACTTGTCGCCACTATAAAATCGGTCAAAGATATACTGCTTATCTTCATCAGAAATGCCTTGCCCGTGGTCTACCACAGAAAAAGCAATATTTTTTTCGGTGGCGATTACTTCTATCTCTATTAAAGAATTATTCTTGGAATGTTGAATGGCATTATCCATAAAGACACACAAGATTTGAAATAATCGGTCTTTGTCGGTAAACATAGCAGGATAACTTTCCTCGGATAAATGCAGTTTTAGTTCTAAATTCTGCTTCATGCAGACGGGTTCGTAGGTTTCATATAACGTAATGAGCAAGGTATCTACATTGATTGTGCTTTTATGCAATGTCCATGTTTTAGCGTCGGAAGAAGCCAAAAGCAACATATCTTTGACTAAACGGGATAACCGCATACATTCAAAATCTATGGTCTGTACGGCTTGCTTTGCCTGCTCGTTTAAGGAAACATTATCAAGAAGCATATCCGTGTTGGAAATCATAACAGCAAGTGGAGATTTTAATTCATGGGACGCTGTTGCAACAAAATCTTTTTGGCTTTGCAGTATTCGTTCCGTTGGAGCAAACGACTTTTTCAGCAGATAACGGGTCAGCACGATAACAACGATACAAGCCAAAAACCAGATAAGAAGATATATAGGCAATGTTTTTTGTAAAATATCCGTCAAACTGGCTGTCTGATAAAGAAAGGTTGCATGATACACGGTATCATTTGCTGTCCTAATTGTAGCAGGAATAACAAAATAAGTATCGTGATGTGTTCCTCTTATTTCCAGAAAACCGCCTTGTGAAGTTGTGCTGTTTTCTATTTGTGATAATGGTTGTGTAGAAATCTGCTTTTCTACATCATGCAACAGATTGTCCGCAGAAGTTGGAAATGGGAAATCACTCTGATAAATGGTATTCCCCCTTGTATCAGTAATTAAAGAAAAAATATGATAACTCTCTTCGTAGGTTTTGAGTGCTTTGTCCATATCCGAAGAAGCACTTTCCACTTGATAAATCAGCAAGGTTGTCAATCTCTGAAATAAGGTGCTTTCGTTGATTTTCTCTGTATGAACTGTGTTCGCAACGACAAAGGAAATCACAAGGGTAATAATCAGCATAACAGAACTTGCAAACAGAATATGAAGTTTTCGGTATAAGTTATTTAACATGTTTCTTTCTCCAGTTTGTACCCTGCACCGTAGACCGTTGTTATTTTACAGGAACTTTTTAATTCTTTTAGGCGTTTTCGCAGAAAAGAAATGTAACTGTCTACATTGCCAGTTTCTACCTCGGAAGAACTGCCCCAGATTTTAAGGATTAGCTGTTCACGGGAAAATAGTGTTTCTGGGTTCTGCATAAATACAAAAGTCAACTCGGTTTCTTTTGAAGTTAATAAAAGAGAATTGACGGGTGTAGATAAGGTTCGGCTGTCTTTATCGAAAGTTAAATCTCCATATTCTAATTTGGAAGATAACTGGATATTGGCAGGGCGTCTTGTTAATGCCCGAACTCTTGCAAGCAATTCTTTGATATGAAATGGTTTTACTAAATAATCATCAGCACCGCCGTCTAAACCCTCAACCCGATTGTCAAGGGTACTCATGGCAGTAATGATAAGGATAGGAATAGAAATTCCTTTTTTACGCATAGATTTTATGATTGTCAAACCGTCAATAATCGGTAACATACGGTCTACAATGGCGAGGTCATAAGCATAGTCTGTATTTAAGGCATACAGCATAGCAGTTTCCCCGTCATTGCAACAATCAACCATATAGTTTTCTTTTTCCAGAGAAATTTTTATATTTTTACATAACTCTAAATCATCTTCCAGAAGAAGTATTTTCATAATGTATCAATCCTTTTCTATATAAATTATAGACAGTATAACAGAAAAGTCTGTAAAAATCCTCTAAAAAATGATGATGATTTTCTTACTTTTTTACAGGATTTTTAGAATGGTTTGCTTTTACAATAGGGGCATATCGAACAAGAAAGGTGGAATACAAAAATGAAAAAAACAAACATCAGTAAATTCATAGCAGTTGGATTATGTATCTGTGCATTGACGGGGTGTGGTGCAAGTCCAAATGAGAAGCCAGATACGTCTAATCCTATTGTCAATTCTAATACGAATGAAGAAAATACAAATGGTTCTTCAGAAAATAAAGGAAACGACATATTAGAGTCTGCTAATTTGAGAGGAAGTGTTTTGGAATTTACAGACAATGGTTGCTTGGTAAATCAAGCAAAAGATATTGAGGGTGGAGCTGGGATAAAAATAGAAGCACCGGGAATGGAAAATAAAGACAATGCTGTTTCTGTAACCTATAACCCAGATTGTGAATTTGTCATTGCCACAGTAAATGCACAGTCTGGTGTTACAAATGTAACAACGGGTTCTATATCCGATGTAAAAAAACAATCTGAAGTATATCTTTATGGAGAATTTGCAGACACACTTCATTTCAATGCAACAAAGGTTGTCATAGCCCGTTGGGAATAGAGGTGTGAAGTATGAAGTTTTATCAACTTGGTTTTCGCTATTTACAGCGAAAAAAAGGAAAAACCATTCTTTTGTTGATTGTTTTGATACTTGTAAACAGTATGATTTTAGGTACAAGCATGATTTTAAGGACTACAAATGAGTCCAAACAAGCCATGCAGGAAAAGACAAATTCTAAGATTGTAGCTGAAATTACAAGTAAGGACAGCAAGATAACAGAGAATGAAGTAAACAAGATTGAAACGCTGGAAGATGTTTCAGCTATCAACCGTATCGGCAGGCAAGATGTATTTCCAGCTAGTTTTGCTCCCGTTACGCTCAATACTTCTACGAATGAGGAAAATTTGAAAATAGCGTTGCTCTCCTATGATGATTTGGAAAAGGACAGCCCTTTTTCAGAAATGCAGTACCGCTTATCTTCTGGCGATTATATCAAACATGAGAAAAAAGGTGCTGTTATCAATGCGAACCTTGCAAATCAAAATGAGCTAAAAGTTGGAGATACGATTGAATTAAGTACAGAAAACGGAACAAAAGTATCTGTTCAAATTATTGGAATTTTCATGTCCGCAGGAAATGTGGAAAAAGACCAGCCAACAGAAACTACCGCAGTCAATCGAATAGAAAATCAAGTCTTTATTGACAACAGCACTTATAAAGAATTGTTCAAAGAAGCTGAATTTGAAAAACTCTGCGTTTATTCAAAAAGACCAGAAAAATTAGATGTGCTGGAAACCAGCTTGCAAAAAATATTCGGAAATGATGTAGAACTTAGCACTTCCGATACCCTTTATCAACAGATGTCTGCTCCATTAGAGCAAATCAGTAAGGTGGCAAATCTTATGCTGGTACTTACATTGGTAACTGGTACTGTTGTTGTTTCCCTGCTGTTATGTATGTGGATGCGGACAAGGCAAAAAGAGGTGGCAATCTTTATGAGCCTCGGCAAGACAAAAAGTGAAATTTTCCTGCAAACTTTATTAGAAGCAGGCAGTGTATTTACACTTTCGGTTTTAGGAGCAACAGCCATTGGTAAATTGTTCTCGGGCGTTTTGCAAAATGTCATTACTGGTTCAGAAACAGTAACAGAAAATCTGAAAGTGGTGTTGCAGATACAAGATATTGGAATGTTGTTCCTTTTAGGTGGTGCAGTTATTCTGGTGGCATTGTGCTGTTCCATTCTTCCGATATTACGAGCAAACCCAAAAGATATATTAGCGAAAATGGAGGGATAGTACATGAATTTTTTTGGATTGGCAAGGCGTTCTGTGTTCAGAAAGCCCATAAAAAGTATTCTCTTATTGTTGATTGTTTTTGCAATCAGTACCCTGCTTCTTGCAGGTGTGGCGAGCAAAAATGCCAGTATTGAGGTGCAGGACAAAACCAGACAAGCCATAGGTGCAGGCTTTCTTTTAGAAAGAAATGCAGAGTACCGAACAAAACGAGTTCGTGAATACTCAGAAAAGATTGGTAATGATAAGGAAGGTAGTTTTGGTGGCTACCATCAGGAAAAAGAGATTATCAATGGTGTGGAGACTTGGTCAGGCTGGACAACAAATGAATTTGAAAGCTTAGATATAAAAGACATTGAGAAACTGGCAAAAACAAAAGGAATTGCTGATTACAATATTACAACAGCAACAACTCCTGTAAACCCTGTAAATTTCAAAAGAATTGAAGATAAAGATGTAGACCAAAGTGTAGATGAGGGAGGTGTAAGCTTAATTGGAAACAAAGATATGAAACTTGACAGAAATGTTTTATCTGGAAACCTGCATATCAAAGAGGGGCGAATGATAACCCCAGAGGATAAAGATATGTGTGTCATTTCAGAGGAACTTGCAAATCAAAATAATCTGAAAATCGGCGATAAGATTTCTTTTAATGATTACCACGATACTGAAAATTCAAAGGTATCAGAAGCTGAGATTGTTGGAATTTATCAAGTGGATCAAAAGATGTCCCCACTTATGCAGGGAGATACTTACCGTTCGGAAAATGTAATATTTACAGATTTGAGATTTCCAGAAAAGGCAGAGGGTGAAACAAGTCCATTATATGAAAGAGCCTATTTCAAAGTAGAAGATGTGGAAGCTTACGACGAAGTAAAAGAAAATCTGCAAAAAGTAGACATCAACTGGGGGCAATATGATTTGATTGACAATAACGGAAATTCCGAAACCATGTCCTCAAACTTCAATGATTTAGCAAAAGTAAGCGAAATGATGATATTGGTAATCTCTGTTGCAAGTTTTGTTATCCTTGTTTTAGTATTTCTGTTCTGGCTGAAAAATCGAGTGCAGGAAGTCGGCATTTTCTTATCTCTCGGTGTTCCGAAATTCAGAATTATCGGGCAGATTTGGAGTGAAGCGATTATGATTGCTGTTCTTTCCCTTATGCTATCCTTTGCTGTCGCTCCTGCCGTTTCCAAAGTAACTGCAAATTATCTGGTATCACAGCAGGTTCAGCAAATGCAGGAAGAAGAAAAAAATAACGAGGGAAAAGTATCCACAGAATATGTTGCACCAAAGCAGGACGTGCAGAATATCAGCGTAGAGGTTACGCCAGAAATGTATCTGTTGGACGGAGCAAGTGTTCTTGTGTTGATAACGGCTTCTGTTCTGGTATCTGGAATTGTAATACTAAAGAGAAACCCGAAAGATATTTTATCGGAAATGAGTTAGGAGGACGACGAAAATGTTAGAAGTAAAGAATGTAAGCTATGCTTACAAAACAAAAAAAGATAAAACCATTTTGAATAATGTATCTGCTACTTTCGAGGAGGGTATTTTTTATACTATTGTCGGTCCGAGTGGTGCAGGAAAAACAACACTCTTATCGTTGTTAGCAGGCTTAGACACAGCGGTAAAAGGGACTGTCCTTTGCAATGGCGAGGACATTACAAAAAAAGGGCTGAATTACCACAGAAAGCATAATATCTCATTGGTATTTCAAAATTATAATCTGATTGATTATTTGACAACGGTTGAAAATGTCAAATTAGGTGGTAGTGGAAATGCTGAAAAATTATTGGAAGAAGTCGGCATTGGAAAAGAATACTGGCAGAGAAATGTATTGCAACTATCTGGCGGACAGCAACAGCGTGTAGCGATTGCAAGAGCATTAGCCAGCGACGCTCATGTACTTTTGGCAGACGAACCGACGGGAAATCTTGACGAAACTACCGCTGATGAAATCATTGCTTTGCTGAAAAAGACTGCACATGAATTAGGAAAATGTGTTGTTGTGGTTACACACAGTAAGCATTTGGCAGAAGAAGCCGACGAAATCTTAGAAATTAAAAACGGTGCAATTTCTTTTCTGTCTGATTAAATTAGAATAGTGCCGTAAAGGAGTTGTCATTATGGAATATTTTAGATATACCTCGACGCAATCAGTTTGAACCTAACGGCATTTTTATAACAACTGAATATAGCACAGTTTTAAAAGCTCGTACAGACTATATGTTTTGTGCGGGCTTTTTTCATGCCAGAAAAAAATTTTTTAAAGTTTTTTCGATTTTGGTTACGCTGTCCCCCACTTTCAACGCGGTATATATGAAAAGGGGCAGACACCTCTTTTCGACTAGCGAAAGGAGGTGAGGAAAATGAAACCGTCAGAACTACAAGAAAAAACCTGTCATCAATTCGATTGTGCTATTAAAACAGTTATACGTCATAGAGCGATTGACTTCTATCGAGCGATACGTCGTTCAGAGAAAAAAGAAATGCCATTCGCCGAAATTATGGACGACCTCTTAAATTCCATAGGTACAGAAGATACATATTCTACGGATTATGTTGCGGTATTTGAAGTCTGTGGAGAAAAAGTATCAATCGAAGATGAACAACTGGCTCGTGCATTGAAAGCTATTGAAGAACGAAAGCGTAATATCGTTTTACAGTATTTTTTCATTGGCGACACGGACACTTACATTGGGAAAATGCTTGACTGTTCCAGAGCGAATGTAACGAAGTGCAGAATACAAGCACTAGACAAGTTAAAGCAACTGATTGAGGAGGAAAAAGAAAAATGCCAAAAGAGCTGACACCGACTTTCACGGTTATTTCCAAAGCCTGCGACGGCGACGAAACAGCAATTTCAAAAATCTTGGAATTTTATGACCCATATATCAATCAGTGCTGTATGCGTCCGTTTTACGACGATAACAACAACTTACGTCTTGCGGTAGATTTGGAAATGAAAGGTTTTATCAAAGAAGCGATTATTCGTAAAATCTTAAACTTTGATATTAAACGCTTCTAATTCATATTGGGATTGATTATGCCCGTCTGGTCTTTGACAACTGAATAAAGCAGACAGATACGTTTGTGAGATAGCAAGCCACGGGGACTGTACGCCATGACCTTTCCAAAAGAAAGCGAGCGACCCACGCAGTGATCCGAGAGCGACTGTTGGAATAGTCGTTTTGCCACGACCTATCCTCACAGAATAATGATACGTCCGCATGGTGCGGTTCTGCCCACAAGAATGGGAATAGTTGAGATACTAACGGAGCTTTCCAAAGCCGTTTGTCTGCTTGTAAAAAAATGACACACAGTAAAGGGGGTGCATAGATTATGAACAATACTGATGTGCCTATCTGGGAAAAATATACGCTGACGATTGAAGAAGCGTCTAAATACTTCCGTATTGGCGAAAAGAAATTGCGTAAATTAGCCGAAGAAAATCTTGACGCTGGCTGGGTTATCGTGAACGGTAATCGTATTCAGATTAAGCGAAAACAATTTGAAAAAATCATAGATACATTGGACGAAATCTAATGTCATTGAGCCGTAGATATGGTATAATATTAGTAGCGTATCACGGCTCATTCCATGACGGAAAGGAGCTTTACACTATGTCTAATGTGAAACGAAAAGACAGTAAAAATCGCAATTTGCGTAATGGAGAGAGCCAGCGAAAAGACGGAAGATACGTTTATAAATATACCGATATATACGGAAAGCCACAATTTATCTATTCTTGGAAACTTGTACCGACAGACAAGACACCTGCTGGAAAGCGTGATGATATATCGTTGAGGGAAAAAGAAGCACAGATAAAAAAAGACCTTAACGACGGTATCGACACAGTCGGCGGTAAAATGACAGTCTGCCAGCTCTACGACAAGAAGAACAGTCAAAGAAAGAACATCAAAAGGGCTACTGAAAAAGGACGACAGTATCTTATGAACGCTTTGAAAAATGACCCATTAGGTATGAGGGCGATTGATACGGTTAAGCAGTCGGACGCTAAAGAATGGGCTATCAGAATGAGCGAAAAAGGATATGCCTATAAAACGATTGATAACTATAAACGTTCCTTGAAAGCGTCATTTTACATGGCAATACAAGACGACTGTATCAGAAAGAACCCATTTGAATTTAAGTTAAGTGATGTTCTGGAAGATGATACCGAACAGAAAGTTATCCTTACACCAGAGCAGGAAGAACACCTGCTTGCCTTTATGGAAAAGGACAAGATTTACAGTAAGTATTATGATGAGGTTGTGCTTCTGCTGGAAACGGGACTTCGTATTTCTGAATTTTGCGGACTGACGACGCATATTGATATGCAGAACAGAATACTCAATATAGACCACCAGTTATTGAAAGATAGCGAAATGGGCTACTATATTGAAACACCAAAGACCAAAAACGGAAAACGGGAACTTCCATTGACAGAACGGGCTTATCAAGCAATCCAAAGAATACTAAAGAACAGAGGAAAGGCACAACCGCTGATTGTAGGTGGTTACAGCAATTTCCTATTCCTAAATCGTGAGGGCTTGCCTAAAGTTGCAGGAAACTATGAGGGCATGGTGCGAGGACTGATTAAGAAGTATAACAAGTATCACACGGACAAGTTACCGAACATCACGCCACATTCATTCAGACATACTTATTGTACGAATATGGCAAACAGAGGAATGAACCCAAACACTCTGCAATATCTCATGGGACACGCTAACATAACCATGACACTTGGCTATTATGCACACGGCACATTTCAATCTGCAAAAGCAGAACTGGAAAGGCTGGCTTGTTAATATCGGAGCTTATATTTACTACTCATTTACTACTTTTGGTTGCATTTTCATGCTGGTAAATGCCAGCTTATGCAAGGTATCTTCCGAAAAGAAAATACCGATAAAGCCCTAAAATACGGGATATATCGGCATTTACCAACTTATGAAAAGATAATCAGAAATTTAGTAAGTTTTTATTTTAAAAAATTATAAACGAAGTAGTCTCTAAAAGCGCATTTCCCCCTTACCCCATAAATTTGTTGATTTTCAAATCTATGCAGCTGATTTTATTTTCATCTGTTTGTTGTGGAATTTATAAAGATTGTGTCCCAGTGAAACAAGGTATACTTCAAGTTGAACGGATTTTATCCCTCTTCGCACAATCATTAGTATTGGCAAAGCCCTGCTTGCGCCGAACGATCAAGCCGCTGTACTCTAGTTCCCGGAAGATTCGTGTGGCGCTCTGGCGGCTGCGGTGGAGCTTTGTCTGCGCCTGCTCCAAGGTGAAGTACAGCCGGATGGTGCCGTCCGGCTCGACGTAGCCGTTCTGCCGGGAAATGCTTGCCCTGTCCAGCAGCAGCTCCCAGATCTCGGCTTGCCGCGCTTTCAGCTCGGCAACGTCATCCTCGTAGCAGCGCCCGGTGCTGTTGATGCGGCGGCAAATCTGGTTGACGTTCGAGGTGACGCGGCTGACGGCGGCAGTTAACTTTTTCTGCTCGGTGTAATCGACCTTGATGATGTACCCGTCGAGCAGCATTTTCCGGGCGTAAACCCCGAAGTTGTGCGTCCCCAACTGCCGCATCTTGTGCTGAATGAGATTCAACTCCTGCTCGTTGAGGCAGATTTCCTTGCGGATGGGTCGCGTGCGGTCCGGCATGACTTACATCCCCCTCAGCATCAGGTGTCTGTTATCTCCCTCTTCCCAAACGTCCAGATAGCACATATCGTAAAGCTCCATGAGCGTGCGGAAGATTCGCTCATCCGAAATGTTATCTTTCAGCAGTTTGTTCAGTTCGGACAGCTCAAAGGCTTCTTTGCCGAAGGAACAGAGGATTGCGGCCAGACCCTTGGTATCGACAGAGAGATAGGGGTCTTGCAGCAGCTCCGTGGGGACGGTGGTCTTGTCGGAATAATCGTAGTGCATGATGTTCATTGTGGTTCTCCTTTCGATTTTGAAAAACTTTGTTTGAAGGGCGGCTTGGATGGATTGGTTTCCCTTTCTCCATCCCGCAGACAATTTTTGGCCGTTTGTCAGGTGGCGCGAAAAAATTTTGGTCGTGCAGAAGGTCCTCTATATAACCAACGGACATTTTTTCTCAAAAACTTGGCACCCTTTTTCAAAAAACTTTTCTTGCCCCTGATCCTCCCTCTACTGAGCTAAGTGAATCAGAGACCGGTTTTGTCCCAGATTTCTCAAAAAAGTTTCGAGGACGGTGAAATAAATTCTGTGAGCTGCTCCAAATTGCCCTTTCTACTTTCCAACGGACAAAATGATGCGGGGCGTCACGGTTTTGTCATAACAAGGGCAAAAAAAGAAGCGCCTGCCACTACGACAAGCGCTTGGATTTGCATCAGTTATTCGAGCAAATCCTCTATATCCCTTTGATCGTATTCAGTTTTCTGCATCAGCCGACAGACACCATCTGCCTCATCCCGCTGCTGCAAAAGCTGGGCGAACGCCCGATAGAGCGCGGCCTGCCGCCGCTCGACCACGCCGCGATTCTGCTGCATGGCATCCGCTGCTTTGCGGATGGACAGCCCCTCGGAAAAGCGTTTCCGGAAGAGGTCGGCGTATTCATAGTAGGTTCTGCTGCAACGGATGGTGCGCTCCGCGTACTCGTCATCAACATAAGTGAAGGGCTTGCTCTTAGGCTCCGGAAAGCCATCCTCATACACCTCGCGGACGGTGCCTTCGTCGATCTCGCGCCGGGTCTGACGGACGTATTTATCCCGCAGCACACCATCGACTTTGACCTGCTCGCAGAAGGAGGCGTAGCGGATGAGGTAGTAATGTTCGTTGTCCTCGCGGGAAAAGCTGGCATCCTTGCAGACCACGATGGCCTCGCCGGTGTCGATGTCCTTGAGCACCCGGATGACGAAAATCGGCTTGCCGTCGTAGCGCTTGTAGTAACCGGCAAATACGCGTCTCTCTGCCATACGCAGCCCTCCCTTTGGTGATTTTCCTACAGTATACCACAGATCACGCCGAAGGAAAAGCGCAGCGCGGGGATGGGGAAACTGAGATTTGGGAGAATAGCAAGCACAGCCGCTGTCCGGACACGTGGCGATTTTGGGATAATCCCAAGCCCTTTGCATTTGGCTCGCAGCCTTATATTCAGGAGGCAGCCGATCATGAATCATTCAGTGGTTGGTGCTTGCTTTCTTCATGAACTCCAGATAAAGACTGTACAACACAGCACAGACGGGTACGCTGAACAGCATCCCTAAGACGCCGAATGCTTCGCCGCCGATTGTAACAGCCATCAGCACAAGCAGTCCGGGAAGCCCAACGGACTTGCCGACCACCTTGGGATAAATCAGATTGCCCTCCACCTGCTGCAAAATGAGCAGAAAGAGAATGAACCACAGAGCCTTGCCGGGTTCTGCCAGCAGGATCAAAAACGCGCCAAGACCGCCGCCAATCCATGCGCCAAAAATCGGTACCAGCGCAGTAACGGCCACAAACGCGGAGACCGCACCAGCATACGGAATCCCAAGGATCAGCATTCCAAAGAAGCACAGAACGCCGATGATGACCGCTTCGGTAAGCTGTCCGCTGACAAAATTTGTAAAGGTTTGGTTGGTCAGAAAGGCAATACTCAGAAGCCGCTGTGCCTTCTTTTGCGGAAGGACTGTCACAATGAGTTTTTTCAAATGTGCTGCGACGACTTCCTTCTTTGCAAGCAGATACAGCGCAAAGACAAGTCCCAAGAGAACATCCACCAAAGCCGACAGGACAGAGGTTGCCGCGCCCCACGTCACGGTGAGGATGCCGCTTCCCTCATCGCTGATCAAGGCGGTGACCTTCTCGATCAACAGGTCGGAGTCTATGGCGTATTCGGGCAGGACAATGTTATATTTTGCAGCAAACCGGACAACGCCTGTCCACCACCGCCCGATTTCCTCCACATAGGCCGGAATGTTTTGAATAAACTCGTCGCCGGACTCCCGCAGGCTGGGGATCATCATAAACACCACAGCAAACAGAATCCCAAGAACGAGCACGGTGCTTGCGCTCAGGCACACAGGGCGGGTCAGCTTTTCAGGAGCCCTTCGGCACACCTTGTTCCAGCAGCATTCCAACGGTCGAAGGACTATGTTAATCAAAAACGCAATTGCGCCGCCGATCAGAAATGGCGTGAACAGCGCAAGCACCTTGCCGAGAAAACGCAAAACAGCGTCAAGGTTTACCAGTGCCCACGCAAATACAATCAGCAGCACCAATGCGCGGATAATGTAACGAATAATCGCCTTGTCCGGCCATTTGCGTTCCTGCGGCGCGGAATCCTCATTTCTGTTACCGGCTGTGTTTTGCGGTTTCTTCGCCATGTTTCTTCCTTTCCACTATTGTGCACAGGCCCATTCAAATCCGAAAGCACTTTTGCAGCGCTTTATACTCACCCATTGTCAGAATCGTTATGTCATCGGACAATACAGTGTCCGGCGTAACGGAAACATCCGTTTTTCCTGCACGCTTGATGCCGAGGATATTGATGCCGAACTTTCGGCGAACATCCAGTTCTCCAACGCTTTTCCCGACCCACGCCTCTGGCACCTGAACTTCAAAGATGGCGTGCTGCTCGTCGATCTCTATATAGTCAAAAATATGGTCGGCAGTGAATCGAATCGCTGCCCATTTTGCCATCTGCTTTTCGGGATAGACCACGTTATCTGCGCCGTTGCGGAGCAGAAACTTCGCCTGCACGTCGCGTTCGGCGCGGGATACCACGCATTTTGCGCCCAGCTCTTTCAGCAGCGAGGTGGTTTCCAGCGAGTTCTGGAAGTTGCCGCTGATGGTCATAAAGCAAACATCAAAATTCCCGATGCCGAGCGAACGCAGGAACTCCGCATTGGTGCTGTCGCCGATCTGTGCGTTGGTGACAAACGGAAGCACATCGTTGATTCGCTCCTCGTTGGTATCAACTGCCATGACCTGATGCCCCAGTTGAGAAAGCTGCATGGCGATATGCCGCCCAAAGCGACCTGCTCCAATCAATAAAACATTTTTCATGGGATAGACAACTCCTTTACTTATCCAATCGTAATTCTTTCCTGCGGCAGCTTTGCATTGCCGCTTTTTTTGCTGGACACCGCCGCATAAATGAGCGTCAGTCCGCCGACCCTGCCCAGATACATCAGCGCGATCAATACCGCCTGCGAGGGAATGTGCAGCTGCGGCGTAATACCCAGAGTCAGTCCCACGGTGCCCACCGCCGACGCGGTTTCATATAGGCAGGGGGACAGCGGAAGATTCTCATACACGCTGATAAAGACGGCTCCCCCAAAGAACAGCGCAAGGTACATCGTCAGAATGGTCGCAACGGTTTTGACGGCACCGCAATCGACTCTGCGCCCAAAGAATTGGGCGCTGTCCCGCTGACGGAAGGTTGCGGCAGCATTGGCAAGCAGAACTGCCAGCGTGGTGGTTTTCATGCCGCCTGCCGTGGAGCCGGGAGAACCGCCAATGAGCATCAGAAGAATCATCATGCCCTGCGACGCACCGGACATTGCGGATAGATTTACCGTGTTGAAGCCCGCCGTTCTCGGCGTGACCGATTGGAACAAGGCTGCCTGAACCCGCTCTCCGCGGGGAAGGGCATCAAAGTCCACAAAGAAGAAAAACAGTGCCGGAAGGACGATCAGCACGAGTGTTGTAACGAGAATGACCTTGCTCTGCATTCGATAACGGTGGATGTGCAGCTTGTTTTCGCAAATGTCATCCCACGTTAAGAATCCGATGCCGCCGGTTATGATCAGCAGCATGATCGTGATATTGATCACCGGATTTTGGACGTAACCGGTAAGGGACGGATACAAGTTGTTGTTTGTTCCCAGAATGTCAAACCCTGCGTTGCAAAAGGCGGAGATGGAGTGAAATACCGCCAACCAGATCCCGTGCCATCCATAGTCGCGGCAAAACACCGGCAGCATGGCAAGCGCACCGATCAGTTCGATCAAAAGTGTTCCCCGCAGGATGAACCGTGTCAGCCGGACGATCCCTCCTACCTTCGGCGCTGAGATGGCGTCCTGCATGGTGCTGCGCTGCATCAGAGAGATCCTTCGCCCGGACAGCAGTGCAAACGATGCCGCCACGGTGACAACACCAAGCCCGCCTATCTGAATCAGCGTCAGGATCACCGCTTGACCAAAGGCCGACCAATAGCTGCCGGTATCCTGCACCACAAGACCCGTTACACAAACAGCGGAGGTCGCGGTAAACAGCGCTTCATTGAACGGCGTTACACACCGAGCTGTCGCAGAAATTGGCAGCATCAGCAGCAGCGCGCCCAGCAGGATCACCCCTGCAAAGCCCAATATGATGATCTGAAAAGACGAAAGACGACGCTTTCTGCAAACCATTTCTTCTGACATCTTCCTCACTCCTTGTGAATCGTGCGATGGATTTATTGTGCGCAGGCCAAACATACGCCGCATCGCCTGACTGTGACAGAGGATACCCGATATGCGCTCAGCCCGGAGACTGTGATCTCCAAATTTTGTGCGGTGATGGAGTCTCCCTTGATGGGGGCTCTATTGAGCTGCTCCATGACCCATCCGCCAACGGAAACGCTGTCCGATTCCAGCTTGACATCAAAGAATTCCATAAAATCCTCCAAGCTGACGGAGCAGTCCACGCGGTAGGTATTCTCGTCCAGCTTTTCAAAATCTTCTTCCACCTCGTCATGTTCGTCCCAAATTTCACCGACCAGTTCTTCAATCAAATCATGCATTGTAACAATGCCGGTCAGACCGCCATATTCGTCCAAAACAAAAGCAAATGTAGTATGCGTCTGCTTCATGTTCCGAAATAGAACATCGGCTTTCACCGTTTCCGGTACAAAGTAGGCCAGTTCCAGCGCTGAACGCATAACCTTCTCCCGACTTCTGTCCTTTTCTCTCAGATAAACCTTTGCATTCAGCACGCCCACAACTTTGTCAGGGGAGCCGTCACAAACGGGATACCGTGAAAAGTTGCTGCTGCATATGATTTTCTCCCATGTGTCGTCTGTATCCTCCAACCAAAGCATGATCAGGTCTGTGCGATGCGTAAGGATTTCTCTGGCCGATAGGTCGTCAAACTTGAACACGTTTTGTATAAAATTCTGCTCATCTTTATCTATCGCCCCGGTTTCACCACCTGTTTCAACCATCATACGTATATCTTCTTCGCAAATATGTGTCTCTGATTCATCAGGATCGACACCAAGCATTTTCAGCACGGCATTTGTTGAAACGGATAGCAGCCACACAATCGGCTTAAACAGGATCGAGATTCCGCTGACAATACCCGACACCTTAAGCGACAATGCCTCCGCTTTTTTCATGGCAATTCGCTTGGGAACCAATTCTCCAAAAATCAGCGTGAAGTAAGAAAGAACAAGCGTAATAAAAATTACGGACAAAGTATCCAGCGTGTTTCGGGGCAGCGTCACGCCGAGACCGATAAGCCAATCAACAAGCGGGTCTGAAAAGCCATCGGCTGCAAATGCACTGCCAAGAAAACCGGACAATGTAATAGCAATTTGAATTGTAGACAGAAATTTCGCCGGTTCTTTTGTGAGCTTTCTCAATCGCCTTGCTTTTTTGCTTCCCTGTTCGGCAAGGCGATTGATTCTCGATTCGTTTACAGACAATACAGCCAGCTCTGCACTGGCGAACACGGCATTTAATGCAATCAAAATAATCTGTATCAGCAGCAAAGATGCAATAGAATAACTCATATAAAACTCCTTTATGTTCTGTTCGTATTATCGTACCAAGCAAAAAAAGACACGCCTATACCCGATACCGCAGCAAAGGGCGTAGATATGCGACATACGAACAGACCATATAAGAGCGGTTACCGTTGTCGTCGCTACTGTCGTTTTCCACGGTTTTCTTCCTTCTTTTTGCTATGTGCTTACATCATAGCATTTCTCCGGTGTAGATTCGGTAAAGAAACAAGTGCGGCGCAATATCCCCCTGTGAGAAATCTTGAAGCGTTTCCGTTTCTGCGGTATAATAATGTCGCAGTATCGTACAGGAGAAACATGATGAAGAACCGTCAACGACAAAAGGATATTTTATTTTCAATCATTATTTTTGGCAGCGCCTTTGCCGTCAATTTGCTGATTCAGAAGCTCTTTACCACGCAGACGCTGGTGCCCATGATCTTTGTGTTCGGTGTGTTTCTGATCTCGCTGAAAACGCATGGGTATTGCTATGGCATCACTTCGGCTATCGTCAGTGTGTTTGCGGTGAATTTCGCCTTCACCTATCCCTATTATGCCTTCGACTTTTTTGTGGAGGAAAGTATCCTGTCCGCCGTCATCATGCTCATCGTCGCCGTTTCCACCAGTACTCTGAACATTCGCATCCGCGATCAGGAGAAGCTGCGCTCAGAAAATGAAAAGGAGAGAATGCGGGGCAATCTGCTGCGGGCAATCTCCCATGATCTGCGCACGCCCCTCACCTCCATATACGGGTCATCCTCCACGCTGATCTCCAAGTATGACGCGCTGCCAAAGGAGCAGCAGCTCAAGCTGTTGGGAGAAATTCAGGAGGACAGCGAGTGGCTCATCCGCATGGTCGAAAATCTCCTGTCCGTCACAAGGATCGACGGTGCAAAGGTCGAGGTTGTGAAGACGCCGACTGTTCTGGATGAGCTGATCGACTCGGTTCTCATGAAGTTTTCCAAAAAGCATCCGAACCAGAAGGTCATCACGCAGATACCGGACGAGTTTGTGGATATTCCCATGGACTCGCTTCTCATCGAGCAAGTGCTGCTGAATCTTCTGGAAAACGCTGTATTCCATGCAAAAGGCATGACGGAGCTGATGCTTTCCGTTTCTCTCGTGGGAGACAAGGCGGTATTTGAGGTCGCCGACAACGGCTGCGGCATTCCGGAGGATGCGCTCCAAAAGATTTTCAGCGGGAGCTATGAAAAGTCCGCCGCGCCGGTGGACGGGACACGCAGCAATATGGGGATCGGGCTATCTGTGTGCGTTGCCATCGTCAAAGCGCACGGCAGTGACATTACCGCAGAAAACAGAAAGGGCGGCGGTGCGGTATTCCGCTTTGCGCTGGAAAGAGGGGGTGAGGACGATGGGCAATAACAAGTACAAGATCCTGATCGTAGAGGACGAGGCCAACATCCGAAGCTTTATCAAAGCCAATCTGGAAACCAGCGACTATCAGGTGCTTTGCGCGGAGACCTGTGCGCTCGGCATAATGATGTACGCCTCCCATCGTCCGGATCTCATCGTTCTGGATCTCGGCCTGCCGGATCGGGATGGTTTGGACTTGATTCAGAAAGTCCGGGAATCGGACACCGTGCCCATCATTGTGCTCTCCGCCCGTTCCAACGAGCGGGATAAGGTGGAAGCCCTGGATCTGGGGGCGAATGATTATATCACCAAGCCCTTTGGCACGGAGGAATTGCTGGCCCGTATCCGCGCCGTTCTCCGCAGTCATCGGCACAGTGAAGAGGAAGAAAGCTCCCCCGGCGGAAAATTCCACCTTCAGGATCTGCTGATCGACTATGATACGCGGCAGGTCTTTGTTGGCAAAGAGGAGATTGACCTGACTCAGACGGAGTACAACATCATGGCGTTTCTCTCCGTCCATGCGGGAAAGGTGCTGACGTATGCCGCCATCATCCGCTCGGTCTGGGGGTATTCAGACTATGGCAGCGTCAAGAAGCTGCAAGTCAACATGAAGAACATCCGCAAGAAAATGGGCGTGACGCCCGGTGAAAAGCGCTACATCATCAATGAGCTTGGCGTCGGATACCGGATGCTGGCGGAGGATGAGGCATAGCGCTGCCAAAGTTCTGCGCCGCTTGACAGGCGTGGTACAATATAAATGAGCTTTTTCCGTTTCTATACCAAACGGAGAAGGCTCATTTTTTGTTTGGAGGATCAAAAATGAAGAGAACATTCAGCACGGAGCTTGCCTATGTATTCGGCATCGTATTTGTCGCGCGGGGCGTTGTCCTGATGGAAAAGGCCGACTTCGGCGTTTCCATGGTGGTCGCGCCTGCATACCTTCTTTACCGTTGGCTGTCTCCCGTGTGGAGCTTCGTCACCTTCGGCATGGCGGAATACTGCTTGCAGGCTGTGCGCGCTGATCAACGGCTATGTCATCGGGCGATTCTCCGCGTTCTATGAAGAGCACTGGACATTTTGCGACCGCTTCCCATGGCGGAAATATTTCGCACCGGACACTGCGACGCAAACGAACGCAGAGTGAAACGCCTTGTATCTCTCCACGCCGGTGCGCAGATAAAAAAGCTGCCCTGCTTGTGCGCAGGGCAGCTTGAATATTCTTAGTAATGTTGCAGCAGGCGATTTTCGCAACTGCGTATCGCCGGTTCCTCTACGCCATTTTTACGCCATTTCTGCGTGGGGATGCGTAGGGAAATAGAAACTTATATGTTTTGACTTCAACCGAAAATGCCTGTCCTATCAAGCTTTATCGGCATTTGTGCGTTTGCGGAGACTTACAGAAACAGGCTCGCTTTCGACGAAGTTATGCTTCGTAATCAGATGCTCGGTAATTCAATTGCCGATGTAGTTCACAAACAGATATTTATCGTGTTTTGAGAGAAGTAAAAAAGATGCAAAGAATAAACGACAACATATTGACAGCATGGTATGAAGTGGATTCTGGTAGATACATTGACACGAAACATAACATCTGATATATTTTACATTATAAATAATGTTATATTTTGGAGAAGCGACATGAAAAATTTGATTAAAAAAATCAGGTTTTATTTGAACATGAGTCAGACCGAGTTCGCAGAGCATATGAATGTGTCTTTTGCAACCGTGAATCGCTGGGAAAACGGCCGGGCTGTTCCTAATAAACTGGCGCAGATGAGATTGCATGAGCTGTGTAAGGCACGGGCAGTTCCGGTTTATGATATGACGTTGGAGAAAATTGCGAAAGCGGCAAAAAAAATAGAAGCTGTTCACGGAAAGGTGCTGCTTTATCATGGATCGAAATCCGGCATAGAAGGAGTTATTGAGCCGAAGAGCCGGAAACAGTGTGATTTTGGCAGAGGCTTTTATATGGGAACAGATCCAGGTCAGACGTTGACACTGATTTGTGACTATGAAAAATCAAAATTTTATATCGTTTCTGTCGATGTGAATGAGCTTGAATTGCTGAATGTACCAGCAGATATTGAGTGGGCAATGCTTGTAGCATATAACAGGGGAAGAATGGAGAGCATAAAGGATACTGAATTTTATAACAAGTATCGGAATATGGCAGCCGGAAAAGATCTGCTTATTGGAAGCATTGCAAATGACAGGATGTTTTATGTGATTGATAATTTCTTTATTGGAAATATCACAGATGCAGCATTGGTGCACAGTTTTTCTGCATTGCAATTGGGAAGTCAGTACGTTGCGGTGTCACAAAGAGGATGTGATGCAATCCATATTGAAGCGGAAATAGAGCTTTCCTATTTGGAGAGAGCATTTATTAAGGAGGTTGCAGAGGAAAATCGTGCACGGGGAGTTTCTCTTGCAAACGATATCTGTAAGAATTATCGCCGTGAGGGACTATTTTTTGATGAAATCCTGGATAACGCCAAAGCCGGAGGAAAACAATGAATGAGATAGCTTTAAAACTCTGTGACATACAGGGAAGACTTTTTGAACTGTCAGCTGATCATAATTACAGTAGTATGGAATTTATTAAATTGTTCATGAATTCTGAAACGGCAAAAGCATTGGATTCTGAGTATAATCGTATGCAATGGGCAGGAGAAGAGTATCTTTTAGATGAGGTCATTGGAAATTCCAAGATAGAAAGTTTAGTCGGCGGAGAAGTATATTCAAAAGATGTTCTGTATTGGATCGGTTATATTTACCGTTATTGGCATTATTACAGCGGTGAGGACAGTAGAAAGATATATAAACAAGCGCCGGTCGAAGTTATGAAACGAAATTACATGATGTTTCATACGATGGATCCGGTTCTTGCGATCGAGAATCTGAAGGAAATTTATAATCAGAAAAGATAAAAGAAACACGTACTGGTTTAAGTCGGATAAAATCAACTTTAGACAGTACGTGTTTTATTAGCAAAACTTATTTCTGACACCCCAAAATCTCCTCCGCCCGCTTCACAGATTCCGCCGTCGGTGGATCCACATCTTTCAAGGTATACGGGATGCCGAGGGACTCCCATTTGTAGATCCCGAGCGTATGGTACGGGAGAACTTCCACCTTTTTCACGTTGGACAGTGTGTCTAAAAACGCGCGGATACCGCGAAGGTTTTCTTCATCGTCGGTCACGCCTGGGACGAGGACGTGGCGGACCCATATGGGTTTGCCGATCTCGTTTAAGTATCTGGCGAAGTCCAGGATGTTCTCGTTGGTGTGACCGGTGAGCGCGCGGTGTTTTTCCGGATCGATGTGTTTTAAGTCGAGCATCACAAGGTCCGTGTTCTCCATGAGAGACGAAAGTTTTGAGAAAAATGGTTCTGTTCTTGTAAACGGCTGTCCCGCGGTGTCAAGCACCGTGCCGACACCGTTTTCTTTTGCAAGGCGGAAAAGCTCCGTCATGAAATCGAGCTGTAAGAGCGGTTCGCCGCCGCTGACAGTGATCCCGCCTTCTTTTCCCCAGTAGCGTTTATAGCGAAGTGCCTGCTTTAAGAGGGCGGACGGGGTCATTTCTTTATAATTGCAGCCGGAAGCGGCAGAGGCAGGATCGCCGGACTGAGGACAGGCATCCGCGCGGTTTCCGGCCAATTTCCAGGTGTCCGGGTTGTGGCAATACCGGCACCGCATATGGCAGCCCTGAAGAAATGTCACAAAGCGGACGCCGGGACCGTCTACGGAGCCAAAACTGTCGATGGAGTGAATGTAGCCTGTTGTTTCCATATCAGATTCCTTTCTCGATGATTCGATCGATCGGTGTATTCAAAAAGTGCGGTGCGGGTATATCATTCATAATCTAAGATCAGCCAGGAACATCAGGTTCCCGGCTGATTTTTGTTATGTGAGTCGAAGTCCATGTTCACAGAGACTGATGTGGTAACAGTCAGACCTGCGAGGTATATCCTGACTCATTTTAAGAAGAAATATATTTTTTTACATTGCCTCATGGCAAGTTCTTGCAATGACATCCAGCTGCTGCTCTCTTGTCAGATCAATGAATTTAACAGCATAACCGGAAACACGGATCGTGAAGTTTGCGTACTCCGGTTTCTCCGGATGTTCCATCGCGTCTTTTAACTTATCAAGACCGAATACATTCACGTTGAGGTGATGAGCACCCTGGTCAAAATATCCGTCGAGAACATGGACAAGGTTGTTCTTTCTCTCGTCCTCAGAATGTCCGAGAGCACCCGGAGCGATCGTCTCAGTGTTGGAGATTCCGTCGAGAGCGTACTCATACGGAAGCTTTGCAACGGAGTTCAAGGAAGCAAGAAGACCATTCTGCTCTGCGCCGTAGGACGGAGTTGCGCCCGGTGCGAACGGTGTGAACGCTGCACGGCCATCCGGGAGAGCGCCTGTTGCCTTACCGTAAACCACATTGGATGTGATCGTAAGGATCGAAGTAGTCGGCTCGGAATTTCTGTAGGTGTGGTACTTCTTAACCTTCTTTAAGAATGTCTTTAACAGCCAAACTGCGATATCATCCGCACGGTCATCATCGTTTCCGTAACGCGGGAAATCACCCTCTGTTACGAAGCTTGTCGCCATACCGTTCTCGTCGCGGACAACCTTTACCTTTGCGTACTTGATCGCAGAGAGGGAGTCTACCACGTGGGAGAAGCCTGCGATACCGGTTGCGAAGGTACGCCGTACATCGGTATCGATGAGAGCCATCTCGGCTGCCTCATAGTAATATTTATCGTGCATATACTGGATCAGGTTCAGGATGTTTACATAGATTCCTGCCAGCCAGTCCATCATCAGGTCATACTTATGCATCACCTCGTCATAATCAAGATACTCGGAGGTGATCGGTGCGTACTCCGGACCAGCCTGCATCGGCTTTCCGTCCTTTGTCTTGTACTTCTCGTCTTTACCGCCGTTGATCGCGTAGAGCAGGCACTTTGCAAGGTTTGCGCGGGCACCGAAGAACTGCATCTCCTTACCTGTCTGGGTAGCGGATACGCAGCAGCAGATGCTGTAGTCATCGCCCCATACCGGACGCATCACATCATCGTTCTCATACTGGATCGAGGATGTATCAACGGAGATCTTTGCCGCGTACTTCTTGAAATTCTCCGGGAGACGGGAGGAGTAAAGTACAGTCAGGTTCGGCTCCGGGGACGGACCCATGTTTTCTAAAGTATGGAGGAAACGGAAGTCTGTCTTTGTTACCATGTGACGTCCATCCTGTCCGAGACCTGCAACCTCCAGTGTCGCCCAAACCGGATCGCCGGAGAAGAGCTGGTTGTAGGACGGGATTCTTGCGAACTTCACCATACGGAACTTCATGGTCATATGGTCGATCAGTTCCTGCGCCTGGGACTCGGTAAGTGTACCTTCCTCGAGGTCACGGTTTACATAGATATCGATAAAGGTGGAGATACGTCCAACACTCATAGCTGCGCCATTCTGGGTCTTAACAGCGGCAAGATAGCCGAAATAAAGCCACTGGATCGCTTCTTTTGCGTTTGTTGCCGGGCCGGAAATGTCATATCCGTAGATCTTTGCCATCTCCTTCATGCCCTTTAAGGCACGGATCTGTTCTGCGATCTCCTCTCTCTGGCGGATGATCTCATCGTACATTGCGCCATTTCCGCAGAGATCCAGGTCTTTCTTCTTCTCCTCGATCAGGAAATCGATACCGTAAAGGGCCACACGGCGGTAGTCGCCGACGATACGTCCGCGTCCGTAGGTGTCCGGAAGACCGGTTACGATGTGGCAGTGGCGGGCAGCCTTCATCTCTGGTGTGTAGGCATCAAAAACAGCCTGGTTGTGAGTTTTGTGGTATTCAGTGAAGATCTTGTGGAACTTCTCATTTACTTTATATCCGTAAGTTTCGGCAGCTTCCTCAGCCATCTTGATTCCGCCGAAAGGCATGAATGCACGTTTTAACGGTTTGTCTGTCTGGAGTCCGACGATCGTCTCGAGCTCCTTTAAGCTCTCGTCGATATAGCCCGGGCCGTAGGAAGTCAGGCTGGATACGATCTCAGTCTCGCACTCTAAGACGCCGCCTTTTTTGCGCTCCTCTTTCTGGAGCTCCTGAAGACGTCCCCAGAGTTTATCAGTAGCTTCGGTCGGAGCTGCGAGGAAATCCTCGGTTCCGTCGTACTGGGTATAGTTATTCTGGATGAATTCGCGGACATTGACCTCGTCGGTCCATTTTGCGCCCTGGAATCCTCTCCAGGCTTTTTTGAAAACATCAGCGTTTCCGTTTCTGGTATTCTGTTCAGACATGGTGGTTCCTCCTTGTTTCCATTACTATTACATATTGTTAAAAAGGGATCATTCTGAAATCTTCGGTTGTGAAGAAATGCTTCGCCATTATAACAGATCGTGACAGGAAAAAACAATACTCTAAATGAGAACCATTATCAAAATCCGTCATATGGGAAATTTTCTCTTTAGGGAGATCTCAGCTGTTACAGAATCACAGCGCGGCGCAGAATGCGCCATCAGACAAAAGGGCAAAAAAACAGCCCACGGTCTGCGCTATGATTGCCCAGACGGTCGGCTTTCTTCGATCATACTTCACGTGGTTTATCCACTTATCCGTCAGTCATATGATCGGTATAAGCTATATATACCAGATGTTGTGGGGGAAGTCAAGTGGAAATAAAAGGTCTGACCAAAAACGCAAAGGGCAGTAATTCATATGGGTTGACGGAAATGTCCCATGCGGGGTACAATGAAATTATATTACTTTCGGGGGAAACAGGGGGGGGAATTGCGGATGCTGAGAGTACTGATCGCCGACGACGAGAGCAAGGTGTGCCAGCTGATCGAGAAGCTTGTGGACTGGGATGCGCTTGGGATGGAGGTTGTCGCAGTTGCCGAGAACGGGATCGAGGCGTTGGAAAAAATAAAAGAATTTCACCCGGATATCGTGATCACGGATATCCGGATGCCGGGATATGACGGGCTGGACCTGATCCGGTTGGGAAAAGAGGAAGCTCCGAAGGCAGAGTTTGTGATCATCAGCGGTTACCGCCATTTTGAATACGCGCAGATGGCGATCCGGTACGGGGTGAATGCGTATCTCTTAAAACCGATAAAAAAGGACGAGCTGACGGAGACATTAAAACGCCTCAGCACCCGTTTCCGGGCACAGACGGAACAGCTGAGCCAGGAGGAGAAGACCAGACTGGCGATCAGAAGCGATGAGAAGAACCTGAGACAGGCCTTTTTACAGGATCTTGTGGGGAGAAGAAATAAGGAGACCCTGTCGCAGCCGCTTTTGGAGATCAACCGGGAATTTCACTATCGTTTTGAGCCGGGGGAATTCTGCATCGCCATCTTAAAACTGGATGGGCGTGTCTGCGACGAGGAGCAGAATGTCCAGTTTATGGCGGAGAAAGTCCAGTCTGCGGCGGAAAGATTTTTAAAAGACTATGTTATGGAGACAGAGAATACGGAGCTCAACGGATTCCATTTCTTTCTGTTAAATTATGACGCAGAGGACCGGATGCAGATCCGGAGACAGATGAAAGGCCTGCTCTCGGAAATCCGGGTCCAGGGGGATATTTTAAAGAACCTGTCGGTGACGCTGGCACTCGGAGAGGGCGTGGAAAGTCTCCCGGAGATCGGCAGTTCCTTGAAAAATGCCAGACTCCTCATCGAGGAGCGGCTGCTCGCAGGAACGGGAAAGCTGATGGAAGGAAAGATCGAAAGCGGGGAGTCCTTCGCGGACAGTGAGAGCTTCGCAAAGTTTAATGACCGGATCGCCCACACGCTGGAGAGTCTGGATTCCTTTGCAGTGAGGGAAGAACTGATCTATCTGAAGACGAAAATGCTGGCTGAAAAGGAGATCAGCGGTCATGAGATCCTTCAGATGACGAAAGAGATCTGCAACCAGTACCTGTTTTTTATGAAAAAGTACCGCCTTCCGGTGGAAGAGAACTTTATGGAGAACTTCAGCGTCAGCGCCGACAACTGTGCAGACGCGGCGGAGCTTTTCGATTATCTGACGAGACGGATCACGACCTCCTACGAGAAGGCGGCGAGATTAAAGAGACAGGACGAAAACCGGCCGATCCGTGTGGTGAAAAAGTATGTGGAAGAACATTTTGGAGAGCCGCTGACGCTGGAAGAACTCAGTCAGGTTGTGGATCTCTCCCCGACATACCTTAGCACGATCTTTAAAAAGGATACGGGGATGACGTTTCTGGAATACCTCTCGAAGGTTCGCATGGACATGGCAAAAAAGCTCTTAAAGGAGACAAATGACACGGTGGCCGATATCTGCGGGAAGGTCGGTTACAGCGATGTGCGGTATTTCACGAAGACCTTTACAAAATATGCGGGCTTAAAGCCCAAGGAATACAGAAAGCTGTACTCATGATGGAGAAGAAATATACCGATGAGAAAAATTACCTGTCCGTCCGGATCAAATGGTGTGCACTTCTCGCAGCCGGGCTGATCGGGGCATTCCTCGTGAGAATGTGGGTGGTGTGCATCCGGGAAATGCAGTCCCTGATGGTCCCGGCTGTATTTACGGCGCTTTCCGCTGCTCTGGCGGTGATCGTCTACCGGACGGTGCTGATCCCATACCGGGAGACTCGGAAGATCTATGAGCAGTTTGTCATGGGCTATGTCATGGAGGACCTTTTTAAGGTCCGCTATCCGTTTTCACCGGAGAGTGAGCAGGCAGTCCTGCGCCTGAACGAGATCATCGACCGGAACAACCTGATCGCGATCTCGAAGAAACAGGCGGAGTATCTGGCGCTTCAGAACCAGATCAATCCCCATTTCCTCTACAACACGCTGGAGGGGATCCGGAGTGAGGCGCTGATCGCGGGGCTGGACAGCATCGCGGAGATGACGGAGGCGCTGGCGACCTTCTTCCGCTACACGATCTCAAACCTGGAAAATCTCGTGACGCTGGAGGACGAACTTGCCAATATCGAGAATTATTACTATATTCAACAGTTCCGATTCGGTTCCAAACTGGACCTGAAGATCCAGTATGACCGGGATCCGGACGACGATTTCACGGAGATGGATTTTCTGCAGTGCAAACTTCCGAAGCTGACACTGCAGCCGATCGTGGAAAATTCCATCTACCACGGGATCGAGCGAAAGATCGGAAAAGGTCATCTTGTGATCCGGATCAGTGCGAGTGAGGAACGGCTCTACATCAGGATTTCCGATGATGGGCGCGGAATGACGGACGAAAAACTGAAGGAACTGAATGAAAAACTGCGCCGTCTTGATGTGGAGACAGATGTCCCGGAAAAAGAGGAGGAGAAGAAGCCGGCCCGCGGCGGGATCGCGGTGGTGAACGTGAACAGGCGGATCAGGCTCCTCTTCGGCGAGGAGTACGGAATCCATGTCTACAGCAAAGAGGGGATCGGAACTGATGTCATAGTGGAGCTTCCGCTGGTGCGCGACGGGGATCGTCAGGGAGGATGGCGATGAGAAAAGAACTTCTTCGGATATCGCATGTCGATCTTGAACGGGACGGGGAGCAGCTTTTAGATGATCTGGAATTCCAGATGTTTGCCGGGGAGATCGTTGGCCTGGTGGCGCGGAACCGGAAAGGCCAGAAAGAGATGGTGGATCTGATCTGCCGGAACGATCCGATCAGCCTGGGATCCGTGTGGTATGACGGAAACGTTGTAAATAGCTACGCCTACAGCAGCGGCGAGTCCAACAAGGTGGCGCTGATCGAGCAGAAGAGCCATCTCGTGCAGGGACTCAGCGTTGTGGACAACCTTTTTATCCTGCGGGAAGGTTTCCGGAAATATTTTATCAATGAGCAGGTGATCTTCAGCCAGGCGGTCCGCTTTTTTGAAGAAAAAGGGCTGAAAGTGGACCTGGAAAAGAGAGTGGAGAACCTGACAGAGCTTGAGAGATGCTTTGTGGAGCTCGGAAAGGCGCTGCTTTCGGGCTGTCATCTCATTATCGTGGACAACCCGGCGAACTATCTGAGCCAGTATGAGCTCTTCGAGTTCCAGCAGATGTTAAAGAAGATCCGGAAAGAGGGGATCTCCGTGCTCTATGTGGGAAACCACCACCAAGAGCTCTTTAAGATCGCGGACCGGACCGCACTTTTTTCGGACGGTCACATCTACAAGGTCTTTGAGCGGGATGAGATGACGGACGAAAAGATGGCACCGTACATCTCAGAATGGAAGATCATGTCCACGGAGAATGATCAGGATGCCGAGGATGACGGGATCCTGCACTTTCACACCGTGGGAGTCGGAAATTTAAATGGTCTTCGCTTCATCCTGCACCGCGGTGAGTGTATGACGATCCTCGACAAGGAGAATAAGATCGCAGGGGACATGATGGATCTGATGACCGGGAAGAAGCGGTGCAGATCAGGATGGATCACAGTGGAACATGTGACCTACACGCAGAAAAAAGCGGCGGATTATCTCGATGAGGGGATCGCCGTGATCCCGGCGGACGGGGTAAACCGGCTGCTGTTTCTGGATGGGAGCTACATGGAGAACCTGACATTTCTCCTGGACCGGAAACTCAAAAAAAGCCTGATTCCGGGGAAGATCTATAGGAGCATCCATTCAGAATATCTGCCGCTCGTGGGGCCGGTGATCGACGCGCCCTGTGTGCGCGATATTCCGCAGGAAGACCAGTTTGCCCTGCTCTATCATAAGATGAATCTTCTGCGTCCGCGGATCATGGTCTGCATCCAGCCGCTCGCAAAGGGCGACATGTTCTGCCGCATGAGAATTTTAAATGTGCTGCGCCAGATCCAGAAACAGGGGACGGCGATACTCATGATCACCGCGAGTATCTCCGATACGCTTGATATCTCGGACCGACTGCTCGTCGTGGAGCAGGGGAAGGTGGCGGCAGTGTATGAGAAGAGTGAGTTTAAGAGAATTGTGAGGTAGGATTGGAGCTGCCCCGTCCTGTTGTATACATCAAAATATTGTCCCCCATAACCGTAGGATTGTCCTCTGTTACGGGGGACATTTTTCATGTAAGATGGAACTAACAGGGGAGGTCTATATGAACGAGTACATAGGAATCGATATCGGCGGGACGAAAACAGCCATCGTTCGTGGAGACGAGAACGGAACGATCCTTGAAAAGAAGCGATTCGCGACGACAACGAAGGGAGAAACTCTGGAAATGATCTTTCAGAGCGTTGCGGATCTGAAAACAGATCAGACGAAAGCAATCGGCGTCAGCTGCGGCGGACCGTTAAACAGCAGGACGGGTGTGATCCTGGGACCTCCGAATCTTCCGGGATGGGACGAAGTTCCGATCACGGATATGCTGACGGAGCGGTTCGGACTTCCGGCATATTTAAGAAATGATGCGGATGCCTGTGCCGTGGCGGAATGGCAGTTCGGAGCCGGAAAAGGCGCGGAGAACATGATCTTTCTTACCTTCGGGACCGGGATCGGCGCGGGGCTGATCTTAAATGGAAAGCTCTACGAAGGAACATGCGGGCTGGCCGGGGAGATCGGTCATGTACGGCTTTTTGAGGATGGACACGTTGGCTACGGAAAGTCCGGCTCGTACGAAGGATATGTGAGCGGCGGCGGGATTGCCCAGTACGGAAAAGGAACCGCGGCGGAGCTAGGAAAACGGGCGGAAGAAGGAGATCCGGAGACGTTGCAGATCTGGGCGCAGACAGGAGAACATCTTGGAAGCATGCTGGCGATCCTGATCGACCTTTTAAATCCGGAGGTGATCGTCATTGGAAGTATTTTCGTCCGGGCGGAGAAGTATCTGAGAGCTTCCATGGAAGAAAAGATCAGGAAAGAAGCACTGAAACCGGGCGTAGAGATCTGCCGGATCGTTCCGGCGGGACTCGGGGAATCGATCGGAGATATCGCGGCACTCTGTGTTGCCATGAACCTGTAAAAAATGAAAATGCCGGGATTTGCGGAGAAACCACAAAAAGAATGTAACTGCCCGGAATCCCTGCAGTTACAGGAAAAACATTAGAAATATAGCCACAAAAGGATGTGCATGGCACATTTTCGCATACATAAAACGACCCGGGAGACCGGATCAAACGAGAAACAAAAACTGGAAAGTGGGGGAGAAGATGGGCGAAGTAATTGTTTCAATGAAAGACATCGTCAAGACATTCCCGGGCGTCAAAGCCCTGGATCATGTAAATTTCGAACTCCGGTCGGGAGAGGTCATGGCGCTTCTCGGGGAGAACGGAGCAGGAAAATCTACACTGATGAAGATCTTAAGCGGTGTTTATACAAAAGACAGCGGAACGATGACCATATTCGGAACGGAATATGACAATCTGACACCGAAGCAGGCACAGGCCGTCGGCGTTGCGATCATCCACCAGGAGTTAAACATGTGCCGCCACTTATCGGTTGCGGAAAACATGTTCCTCGGAAGAGAGAAGGTCAACGGGATCGTCTTAAATGACCGGGAGATGGAGGCAGAGGCGGCAAAGATCCTAGGAGATCTGAAGATCGACATCGACCCGAGACAGACCGTCGGCGATCTCCCGGTATCCAAACAGCAGATGGTCGAAATCGCGAAGGCACTTTCGATCCACGCGAAGATCCTGATCATGGATGAGCCGACTTCTTCCCTGACAGCAAAAGAGATCGAGGAGCTCTTCCGGATCATCCGCCAGTTAAAGGCAGACGGCTGCGGAATCGTCTATATTTCCCATCGTCTGGAGGAGCTGAAGGCCATCGTGGACCGGGTGACGATTATGCGTGACGGTCAGTATATCACAGACGGAAATTTCGCAGATATGACGATGGAACAGATCATCGCAAACATGGTCGGCCGTGAGATCAAGGAACAGTTCCCGAGAGTCTCCTGCCCGAAAGGAAAGAAGATCTTCGAGGTGAAAAACTTAAATGCCGGACATCTCGTCCGCGACATCAATTTCTCCCTCTATGAGGGCGAGATCGTTGGATTCGCGGGACTGATGGGAGCGGGACGTACCGAGACAACGAGAGCGATCTTCGGCGTTGACCCGAAGACCAGCGGGGAGATCTGGCTGGACGGAAAAGAAGTGAAGATCACCTGTCCGATGGACGCGATCAAAGCCGGGATCGTACTGGCGCCGGAGGACCGGAAAAAAGACGGTCTCTGCACGAAACTCAGCATCCGTCATAACCTGGCACTCCCGAACCTGGACCTCATCTGCAGCAAGCTCGGCGTGATCAGCAGTAAAAAGGAGGACGACCTCTGCGAGAAGGCGGTGAAGGACCTCCTGATCAAGACCCCGACGGTGGAGGTCAACGCGGGCAATCTTTCCGGAGGAAACCAGCAGAAAGTGGTTGTCGGAAAGTGGCTGGCGAGAAATTCCAGAGTCGTGATCTTCGATGAGCCGACACGAGGCATCGATGTAGGCGCGAAGGTCGAAATCTACAACCTGATGAACCAGTTAAAGAAACAGGGCATTGCCGTTATGTTCGTCTCCTCGGAGATGCCGGAAGTCCTGGGAATCGCGGACCGCGTCATCGTCATGTGCGACGGAAAGATCACCGGCGAAGTCATGGCGAAGGAAACAAGCCAGAATGAGGTTCTGAAGTTCGCTACCGAATTTGAGAAGAAACAACAGGTTAGCTGAGGGAGGACAGGAGAATGAATGAAAAGAAGCAGAGTACAGTAAAGCGGATCCTGGGGACACGCGGAATGGGCGCGGTCATCACGGCATTCGCGGGACTGATCATCATCTATGTAGCATTCGGTCTCATCGACCGTAAAGTATTTGCAGGACAGAACGTCATGAACCTTCTGCGTTCCATGTCAAAGTACCTTCTGATCGGCGTCGGACAGAGCTATCTTCTGATCACCGGAAACATCGATCTCTCGATCGGTTCCATGGTCGGAATGAGCGCCATGATCTCGGCAACCCTGATGGCGATGGGCGTCAATCCGTTCGTTGCGATGGCGGTTGCGATGGCGTGCTGCCTGGTTACCGGAGTGATCAACGGAATGTTAGTCGGAAAGTTCAAGCTTCCGCCGTTCATCGCTACCCTGGGTACCATGTTCGTGACACGAGGCGTTGCCTACATGGTCAACAACAACCGAAACACGGATGCCATCGCCACAGGTATCGGAAAGGAAGCAGGGGATAAGTTCCAGAACGTCTTCTACTATGGAAAGACACTTGGTGTTTACAACACCTTCTGGATCGCTCTCGTGATCTTTCTGATCTTCTTCTTCCTGCTCTCAAAGACGCGCACAGGAAGACATATTTACGCGATCGGCTCCAACGTGGATGCTGCGAAACTGTCCGGTGTGAATGTTGTAAATACAACAATTAAGGCATATCTGGTAAGTGCTGTCTGCGCGTGTGTCGTTGGTTATATCCTCTGCGCACAGGCAGGAATGGGCAACATGGAAGCAGGAAACATGTACGAGATGTACGGCGTTGCGGCCGGCGTTATCGGCGGCATCTCCCCGCTCGGCGGAACAGGACTTCTGCTCGGAACCTTTGCCGGTGCGGCTGTATGGCAGACACTGGAGAATGGTCTGAACATGATCGGTGCACAGGTCGGCATCCAGAGACTTGTCATCGGTATCATCGTTGTATTCTCTGTACTTCTTGATGTTGTCGTTCGTTCCGGAAACTTCGGAAAGAAAGCATCCAAATAAGACAGAGAAAAAACTGTTTTGTGTCTGCGGCATTTTGCAGCAACAGTCGGTCCGCGGTCCTGCATGAGAATAAGCAGGATGCTGGTCCGGAAATATCGTTACATGGATATCTAACTCCCATGGTATACGGGAGTTACATATAAGAAAATCTTAAGGAGGATTTTTATGAAAAAGAGATTGTTCGCACTGTTAAGCTGTGCAGCCCTTGCGGCAGCCAGCATCACCGGCTGTTCCAGCCAGAAACCTGCAGAATCCGCAGCTGCGTCTGCAGAGGCAGAGTCCACCACAGGTGCTCCGTCCAAAGAAGTCGGCGATTATAAGATCGCGCTGATCACCATGGACTCCATCGACCAGCACTGGGTAACCTTAAACGAGGGTGCTCAGGAAGAGGCGAAAGAGCTCGGCGTGACAGTAAGCTTCATGTCCCCGAACACAAAGGATGACGCTCAGCAGATCGAGTGCGTAAATAACGCAGTCGCAGGCGGCTATCAGGCGATCATCGTAGCGGCAAACGGCCCGGACGCGATCTCTTCCGCACTGAAGGAAGCAAAGGACGCGGGCATTAAGATCGTATACGTTGATTCCCCGGCAAATGTGGAGGCAGAGGCAACCTTCTCTACCGATAACGAGGCAGCTGGTGAGACAGCCGGTAAAGAGATGCTCAAAGCTCTTGAAGAGTCCGGCATCACATCCGGTAAGATCGGTATTGTAAATGTAAACGCAGCAACAGACTCCACAGTCAAGAGAGAAGCCGGATTCCGTAAGGCATTCGAAGGAAAAGGCTTTGAGCTCATGGAGACCCAGTACGGCGAAGGCGATGCAGCGAAGTCCCAGACCATCGCTGAGAACTACATCACACAGGGTGTTGTCGGCATCTTCGGCTGCAACGAGGGCTCCACGACCGGTACCGGTAATGCCATCAAGGCATCCGGCAATACAGGCATCATCGGCGTTGGTTTCGATAAATCCGACGCGATCATGAACCTTATCAACGACGGATATCTTCTCTGCACAATGGCTCAGAACCCGGATCTCATGGGTAGAGACGGTGTTGAGGCAGCTGTCCGTGCGCTTCAGGGTGAGACATTTGGCGGTCTTGTAACGGATACAGGCGTTTCTGTCATCAAGGCAGGCAACACTGAGGATGCAGCAGGAACAACTGACGTGACAGCAACAAAGGACTGGAAAATCGCGCTGATCACCATGGACTCCATCGACCAGCACTGGGTAACTTTAAATGAGGGCGCTCAGGCAGAGGCAAAGGCACTTGGCGTAACCGTAAGCTTCATGTCCCCGAACACAAAGGATGATGCTCAGCAGATCGAGTGCGTGAACAACGCAGTCGCAGGCGGCTATGAGGCGATCATCGTAGCGGCAAACGGCCCGGACGCGATCTCTTCCGCATTAAAGGAAGCCGCTTCCACAGGCGTGAAGATCGTGTATGTTGACTCTCCGGCAAACGTAGAGGCAGAGGCAACCTTCTCCACAGACAACGAGGCAGCTGGTAAGACAGCAGGCGATGAGATGATCAAGGCTCTCGAGGCAGCAGGCATCACATCCGGTAAGATCGGTATCGTAAACGTAAACGCAGCAACAGACTCCACCGTTAAGAGAGAAGCAGGCTTCCGCTCTGCATTCGAAGGAAAGGGCTACGAGCTTATGGAGACCCAGTACGGCGAAGGCGATGCAGCGAAGTCCCAGACCATCGCTGAAAACTACATCACACAGGGAGTTGTAGGTATCTTCGGATGTAACGAGGGATCCACGACCGGTACCGGTAATGCGATCAAGGCATCCGGAAAGACAGACATCGTAGGCGTAGGCTTCGATAAATCTGATGCGATCATGAACCTCATCAATGACGGATATCTCCTCTGCACAATGGCTCAGAACCCTGATGTTATGGGTAAAGAGGGCGTAAAGGCAGCAGTCAGAGCGTTAGAGGGCGAAGAGCTCGGCGGCGCTGTCAGCGATACAGGCGTATCTGTTCTGAAAAAGAACTGATGTAACTGTGTACGGAACAGTTACGAACTGATAAAGAATTTCAATGGTTACAGTTCGTGCAGCGCATGAATGATGGCCCTGAATGAAAGAAAAGGTGCCGGGCAGGAAAATAAACTGGAAACCGGCACGAAAATGAATTAAAATAACGGTAGCTTCCGCGCGACGGACAGTTACTGAAACATGTAACGCAATGGAACGCCGGGCCGAAAGGATCGGCGTTCCTGCATATAAGGGACAGGAGGACATTTGTATGAAACGCAGTGAGATCAACGCGGCTTTAAAAGAGATGGAACAGATGATCAGGGAATACCGATTTGCGATCCCGCCGTTCTGTAATTTCACACCGGAAGAGTGGAAGGAAAAAGGACATGATTACGATGAGATCCGTGACAATATGTTAGGCTGGGATATCACAGACTACGGTCTCGGGGATTTTGATAAAGTCGGGTTCTCCCTGATCACGATCCGGAACGGAAACCTGAAAATGAAGGACAAATATACAAAATCCTACGCGGAAAAACTCCTGTATATCAAAGAGGGACAGTACTCCCCGATGCACTTCCACTGGTCCAAGATGGAGGACATCATCAACCGCGGCGGCGGAAATGTCCTGATCCGTGTATATAATTCGACAAAGGATGAGGACCTTGACAAGGTGAACGATGTCCATGTCCATGTGGATGGCAGAGAGATGGTCGTTCCGGCCGGCACCCAGGTGCGCCTGACTCCCGGTGAGAGCATTTCCATCTACCCGTACATGTACCATGATTTCGAGGTGGAAGAGGGCAGCGGCCCGGTTCTTTTAGGCGAGGTCAGCCAGTGCAACGATGACAACGTGGATAACCGCTTCTACGAGAAAATGGGAAGATTCCCGGAGATCGAGGAGGATGAAGCACCGTACCGTTTGCTCTGCAACGAGTATCCGGAGGCAAAATAGATGGTAGATCAGAGAACACTGATGGCGGTCTGCGGTCATATGGATCAGGTCGCCGGAGTCCGTCAGATGAAATTTCAGGACGGGCGGGCAGCGGGACTTCGCTGTGCGATGATCCATAATGGACCGCTGGAGCTTCCGCTGATGCTCGATAAATGCCTGGACCCGGCCTGGATCCGGTATAAGGGGATCAACTTAAGTCTCCTCACAAAACCGGGGCTTCAGGGGAGAAATCCCTATGATACTGCGGGAGACGAGGCGGTGCGCTCCATTATGGGCGGCGCGATGTTCACCTGCGGCCTTGGAAATGTCCACGGAAACCGGGTGGTGGACGGTGTGGAATATCCGGTTCACGGACGGATGCGGACAACTCCATCGGAAAAGATCTCTATGGACGCATTCTGGGAGAACGGGGAGTATAAGATCCGGGTGTCTGGGGAGATGCGGGAAGCGCGGATCTTCGGTGAAAATCTGGTGCTGAGAAGAACCGTGGAGACGGTTTATGGAAAGAACGAGATCGTGTTCACGGACGAGATCGAGAACCAGGGATTTGAGGACCAGCCGCTCTGCTTTCTCTATCACTGCAATGCCGGATATCCGTTTCTGGTGCCGGGGCTGCGGGTCGTGATGCCATCGATCTTCTGCGGTCCGAGAGATGCGGACGCAAAGGCAGGCGCGGCGGCCTGGAACGTCATGGAGGAGCCGGTGGAGCATGCGCCGGAGCAGGTATTCCAGCATGAGCTGGCAGCGGATCGTAATGGAAATACGTTTGCGGCATTTGTCAATGACGAGCTGCAGATCGGGCTCTGCATTCGTTTTGAAAAATCTGTGATCCCCTACCTGACCCAGTGGAAGAGTCTGGCAGCCGGCGATTTTGCGATGGCGCTGGAGCCGACAAACTGTGGGTTTGATGGCCGCGCCGGGGCGACGGAAATTCTAAAGCCATTTGAAAAACATGTAAACCGGATCCGATTCCAGATCCTGGACGGAGAAGACGAAATTGAATTACTTGAACGTGAGTGCAGGGAGGTATTGGAATGTACGATGTGATCGCTCTTGGTGAGCTTCTGATCGATTTTGCGGCGAAGGAGACGGACTCGGACGGCTATCCGACGATGAAGGCGAATCCGGGCGGTGCACCGGGAAATTTCCTTGCAGCGTTAAATAAATATGGAATGAAGACGGCATTTCTCGGAAAAGTCGGGGATGACGCTTTTGGTAAACTGCTGGTAAAGACGTTTGAGAAAGCCGGAATTGAGACAAAGGGGATCCTGACAGATCCGTCCGTGTTTACGACACTGGCATTTGTGACTTTTTCGCCGGAAGGTGACCGTTCCTTCAGCTTTGCGAGAAAGCCGGGAGCGGATACGAAATTGAGCTTTGAGGAGATCGAT
Source organism: Desulfotomaculum sp. OF05-3 (assembly GCF_003435535.1). Classification (NCBI taxonomy): domain Bacteria; kingdom Bacillati; phylum Bacillota; class Clostridia; order Eubacteriales; family Desulfotomaculaceae; genus Desulfotomaculum; species Desulfotomaculum sp. OF05-3. The sequence continues at coordinate 37,883 of NZ_QWGO01000026.1, forward strand.
CTTACCATGATCGATGAGGCATCGGTTTTTCATTTCGGAACCCTGAGTCTTACCGATGATCCGGTCCGCACGGCGACGAAAAAGTGTGTGGAATATGCGAAAGAGCATGGAAAGCTCATTACTTTTGATCCAAACTTAAGACTTCCGCTCTGGGAGACAACGGACGCGGCGAAAGAGCAGATCTTATGGGGGCTGGCCCATGCGGATGTTGTGAAGATCAGCGATGAGGAGGTGGAATTCCTCTGGGGGATCACGGACGAGAAGGAGGCGGCAGAGAAGCTTCTCGACGAGTTTGGAATCCACCTCGCCATGGTCACTATGGGACCTAAGGGGGCGTATCTTGCAAATCAGAATGGCGCTGCCTATGCGAAGTGCCCCAAGGTAAAGCCCATCGATACGACGGGAGCCGGGGATATCTTCGGAGGAAGCGCGGTGTCCAGACTGTTAAAGACAGGAAAAGCGCCGGAAGAGCTCGGCACGGAAGAACTTAGATTTATCGGTCAGTTCGCCTGCACAGCGGCAAGCATCTCCACGACACAGTCGGGCGGGATCCCGAGTATTCCGGAGGAATCGGTGGTTCTGGACCGGATGTAAAGAAAGACAAATTCGGATTTTTATTGAAATTCTGCTGTACACATCTTCGAGATCCCGATATAATTCAAATGTCAGGGCAGCAGGTCCAGACGGGCAGGCTGCAATGACGATATTATGAAGATCGATCGATTATCTGGAGGGTGTTATGACAGACACAAAGGACAAGAAGAGAGAAAAACTTGGAATTCTCTGCTGCACGGCGGGGGCGACGAGCTGGGGACTTTCAGGAACCTGCAGTGAGGCGCTGTTTTCCCAGTACCCGGTAGATACGACATGGGTGACGGCGGTGAGAATGACATCAGCGGGGATCATATTGCTGTTTCTTGCGTTTGCGAAGCACAGTCTGAATTTGAAAGAACTTGGAAAAGACAAAAAAGGGCTTATAGAGATCGTTCTGTTTGCCATTGCGGGTCTGGCGCTCTGCCAGTACGCGTACCTCAGCGCCATCAAATGGACGAATTCCGGAACCGCAACGGTGATCCAGAATCTATCCATTGTATTTATCGCAGTCTATGTCTGCCTGACCACAAGGACAGCACCGGATAAACGGACCGTATTCTGCATTTTTCTGGCGCTGTTTGGTGTCTGGCTTCTTGCCACCGGCGGAAAGCCCGGAAACATGGAACTCACACCGAGGGGCCTCTTCTGGGGACTCATGGCCGGAATCGGCGCGGCAAGCTATTCCCTGCTTTCCAGAGCACCGGTAAAACACCGCGGAAGTATCCCTGTGTCCGGAATGGGAATGTTCATCGGCGGGCTCGCCCTGTCCCTGATCGCCCAGAGCTGGAAGATCCCGGCAGGCCTGGACGGACGGGCGATCCTCTATATGGCGGTGATCGTCCTGCTTGGGACTGTCGGTGCGTTTACGCTGTTTCTTCAGGGGATCGCTCTGGTAGGACCCGTAAAAGCGGCACTCCTGTCCTGCCTGGAACCTTTGACCGCGGCAACCTTGTCCGTCGTCTGGCTGCACTCCAGCTTTTCTCCGACGGACCTGATCGGGTTTGCGTGTATTCTGGCAACGGTAGTGCTGATGAGGTAGAAAAAAATTACGGGCTTTTCCCGGATAGCTGTGTAGTCCTGTTATCGCGGACGTTGAGGATCAGGACAGCAGGCAGCCGGAATATTTTACATGTTTTAACCGTATTTCCCACCTTTATTTTGCCAGATTTTTACTTTACAATTCCTATAAAAAAATGTTATACTGCTGTGTGCGGAAAAAGATATCTGTGCGCAGCAGTTTCCTTTTTTCGCAGAGAATATTTAAAACCAAGAAATTTTACGGAGGTGAATTGCATGGATAGTTGCGATAGTACAGGGCGAAGTACGAAATGCGGTGTGAAAAACAGACAGGCGCAGAATGCGGCTATCGGTGCGATGATGTAATCCTCTGATAGCTGGATTCCATATTGAGATGTCTCGAGAACACCGCAAGGGAACGGCCTGTCCATCACAGCGATGTATGGTTGGACCCCGCCAGGAATTATCCTGGGCGGTGTTCTTTTTGTTGCCGAAATTTGGCAATTCGATCAGGAGGCGCGAAGATACGCACAGTCCTGATGATAAAAAGTAACTGGACGGATAAAGGACAGTTACAACGGAAAAGGAGGCAGAAATGGAAACAGAAGTTTTAAAAGAACAACATTATGTGGAAGAACTGGTCGAGATCATCCGCAGCGGACTTCCGAAAGAGGAGCTGATCGACCGGTTATCCGATTATCATGATAACGATATCGCGGATGCCCTCACGAAGTTGACACCGGATGAGAGGCGGGAACTTTATCCGCTGATCGGTGTGGAGCGGGTTGCGGAGATCTTCGCGTACTTAGATGACGCGGAGCCGTACCTGAAGGAGCTTCCGATCGAGAGCGCCGCAAAGATCGTCTCCGAGATGGACTCCGACGATGCGGTGGATGTCCTAGAAGAGATGGATGCGACGACGAAGCATAAGATCGTCGGCATGCTGGATAAGGAAGCCAGCGAGGATGTAAGACTCCTGTTCTCATACGATGAGGATGAGATCGGTAGCCGCATGACTACCAACTTTATTATGATCCACAATAACCTGACGATCCGTCAGGCGATGCGGGAACTGATCGAGCAGGCAGGGGAAAACGACAATATCTCCACGATCTATGTGATCGATGACGAGGATAAATTTTACGGTGCGATCGATCTGAAGGACCTGATCATCGCAAGAGAGTATACAGACCTTGAGGACCTGATCAGCCACTCGTATCCGTATGTCAAGGATCATGAAAAGGTTGCGGACTGTATCGAGCAGATCAAGGATTACGCCGAGGATTCCATCCCGGTACTGCAGGAAGACGGAACGATCGCCGGTATCATCACATCCCAGGATATCGTTGAGGCCGTGGATGATGAGATGGGCGAAGATTACGCGAAATTAGCCGGTTTGACTGCGGAGGAGGATCTGAACGAGAAGCTGACGGAGAGCGTGAAAAAGAGACTTCCGTGGCTGGTCATTCTGTTATTTCTGGGCATGGTAGTATCTTCTGTTGTGGGCGCTTTTGAGGCTGTCGTTGCGGTGATCCCGATCGTCATGTGCTTCCAGTCCCTGATCCTCGACATGGCAGGAAACGTCGGAACACAGTCTCTGGCTGTTACGATCCGTGTGCTTATGGATGAGGAACTGACCGCAAAGCAGAAGCTTATGCTTGTTGTGAAAGAGATGAAGATCGGCTTCGTGAACGGACTGTTTCTTGGAGTTATGGCGTGGCTTTTCCTCGGAATCTATATCTGCGTGATCAAGGGATATCCGATCCACCATGCGCTGCTTGTCTCCGGCTGTGTCGGAATCGCGCTTGTGACAGCGATGGTGATCTCCAGTATGGTCGGCACACTGATCCCGATGTTCTTTAAGAAGATCAACGTAGACCCGGCAGTTGCGTCCGGCCCGCTGATCACGACGGTGAACGATCTTGTCGCAATTGTGGTTTATTATGGACTGGCGATGTTATTCCTGGTCGATCTGCTGCATGTGACGGGCTGATATCAGATGAAATAAAAATGTGAATAAATATAGAAAAAATGGGCGATCCTAAGGATATCAGGATGGTCCATTTTTTATGCAGCAGGAAATTTCGAGGAATTCTCTGTTACATAAAAAGACACACTCTTTTTTATTCCGGGAACTGCCGATAAATTTATGGTAACGACAACTTTTTTCAATTGAATGTTTTGGCATACGATCCTCTTGAACTGAAAATGATGCTATGATAAAATCATGATGGTTAGAAAAAACTAACCGAAATACTGGCTGGCATTTCCTAAACATGTGCAGGCGGGTGATTTCGCAGGTGAACAGATCAATCGATCACGTCGTTTTTCCGGTTTGATCCGGGTGGGAGAGTAATTGACGTTGATACTTGAAAGGAGTTTATGATGATAAATAATCTGAAAATTGAGAAAGTTATTGGAAGGGAGATTTTAGATTCCCGTGGAAATCCCACGGTTGAGGCGGAAGTATATCTGGCAGACGGAACCATCGGGAGAGGAACCGCGCCGAGCGGTGCATCTACCGGCGAGTTCGAGGCGCTGGAGTTAAGAGACGGTGACAAGGCACGTTACGGCGGAAAAGGTGTGACAAAGGCTGTTGAGAATATCAATACAATTATCAACGAGACTCTGACAGGCATGGATGCATCTGATATCTACGCAGTTGACCGTGCCATGATCAAGGATGACGGAACAAAGGACAAGTCAAAGCTTGGCGCGAATGCGATTCTTGCGGTATCCATCGCCTGCGCGCGTGCCGCAGCTATCTCCTTAGATATTCCGTTATACAGATTCCTCGGTGGAATAGGTGGAAACCGTCTTCCGGTTCCGATGATGAACATTATCAACGGCGGCTGCCATGCACTTTCCTCCGGTCTTGATGTTCAGGAATTTATGATCATGCCGGTCGGTGCTCCGTCCTTCAAGGAGTGCTTAAGATGGTGTGCAGAGGTCTTCCATGCACTGGCTGCGATCTTAAAAGAACGCGGACTTGCAACCTCCGTTGGAGATGAGGGTGGCTTTGCTCCGGCATTGAAGTCTGATGAGGAAGCGATCGAGACGATCCTCGAGGCAGTAAAGAAAGCCGGATATGAGCCGGGCCGCGATTTCAGGATCGCTATGGATGCTGCATCTTCTGAGTGGAAGACGGGAAAAACCGGCGAGTACAAGCTCCCCAAGGCAGGAACTGTCTATACTTCCGAGCAGCTCATCGAGCACTGGAAAAAGCTTGTTGAGAAATATCCGATTATTTCCATCGAGGATGCCCTTGATGAGGAAGACTGGGAAGGATGGAAAAAGCTGACCGCAGAGCTTGGAACGAAGGTGCAGCTAGTCGGAGATGACCTTTTTGTAACAAACACAGAGAGACTTTCCAAAGGGATCAAGCTCGGCTGCGCAAACTCCATCCTGATCAAGTTAAATCAGATCGGTTCCGTATCTGAGACATTGGAGGCGATCAAGATGGCGCACCGTGCCGGCTACACAGCAATCTCCTCCCATCGCTCCGGTGAGACCGCAGATACGACTATTGCAGACCTCGCCGTAGCTCTCAACACCTGCCAGATCAAGACTGGTGCCCCGTCCAGATCCGAGCGTGTCGCGAAGTATAACCAGCTTCTCAGAATCGAGGAAGAACTCGGAGAGAATGGGGTATATCCGGGAATGGATGCGTTTCATGTAGAATAAAAATATATGAAGAGATCCATGATGGCTGATGAGGCTGTTGGGGATCTTTTTTAGTGACAATAGTTTACAGGATTTTAATCTTATTTTATCGTTTCGTTCATTACTTTCCTGAGAGGAATCTGTTATCTTAGAGTCAGATATAAAGAGTGATATCTTTATTATCTCAGTCAAAGTTTCTATACATCTAAAATTCTAAATTTCTTAGCTGGAAACAGCATCGGATGACTCTTTGCTAAATACCCAATGAAAACTGGCAGGGAGAAATCGGAAGAGTGGGAGGATGTCAGGATGAGCATTTATTCGATTGGAGTAGAAGATGGAATAGAACGAGGGGAACATCAGGCAACACTTGAAATGATTTTACGTTTGCTAAAAGAAAAAGGAAGAGTATCCGCGACTCTTGAAAAGAAAATTCGTGATGAGGCGGATAAGGAACACTTGTATTGTCTGGTAAAGTTAGCTGCAAAAGCGGGTTCTATTAAAGAATTTAAAAAGCTGATGAATGAATAGTCTTACGTTGGGACATATTTCAAATGAATCATCTTCGTTCGACTGTGATGGTTTTATTATACTATAAATACCCAAAGATAAGAAGCAACTGGTCAGTAAAAAAGCAGATGTATCCATACCTGCTTTTTTACTAATATCCAAAGATCATAAAGAACCAAAGAATGGAATGGCAGATCGGTCTTTTATTTATGCGAGGAACGTTTAGACAAGCCGTGACGAGATTCTATGCATTAGAAATCCGCCCACTATCATTGAAAGAACATACAGTAGATTTCCCCAGAAGATACCAAGCGCACAGGCAATTTGGTGGAAAACCGGCTGCGAGGACGGATGGAATGGGGATACGTAGAACATGTCAGCATCGGCAGTTGGGCCTGCTTCGATGTTGATCACGCAGGCGATCAGGCAGCAGAGGAAAAAAAATGGGAGAATCTTCATATAATCTTGTCGATCATGTCCTGCGATGTCTGTCCTACAGGATAAAAGTCCAAGGAAGAGCAGAATAAAATGCCAGATAAACCCATGCAGTGTCATCGTCCAGTACGGATGCATGAGTCCTGGCGGTACAGCCAGGGCCATGATCCCGCCTAGAAGACCGAAATCCTGAAGAAAGGTTGCGGCGCGGCGAAGTGCCGTTTCCGAGTGCAGAAGCGGTGCAGCCAGACAGATGTACATGGGGATACTGCAGAGCTGGAACGGAAAATACCACCAGTCGAAATGCCCTTGAAACTCGACGACATATAAAAATGCCTGCTTATAGAGTTCCATGAGTGCGAGAAATACTCCGCAGGAAAAGAGAATATGGCGGAAATACGGTTCAGGCGATGCCATGGACCGTATTTTTTTGCCGAAAACCCGTGCAAAAGAGACCGCAAATCCTGCCCCAAAGAGGGTCAGCAGAATATGGAAGGCAGAATAAGGCACCGGGGGTGTCATCGGCCATGCGGTCATGCGCAGGATGGACTGGAGAAAAATGTACATATAAGGACCTTCTTTCAAAAGGATCGTATTCTGAAAATATTCGCAATTTGCTCGTTTCTCTTTGAAAAATAGCTGCTTACACATGTTTGGGCGGGGATCAGGGTTAAAAATCCTCCTGCAAGCAGGCCTGAGGCAGGTTTCTGACCTCTTGCCCCGACATCACAAATATTAATGGGAAATGAGGAATCTGTCAAATAAGGATTCCGGACACGAAAGATAATTATGTGTAGGAACCGGAGATCATGTCGTAGTTTGGATGGCTTCTGCCAGTGTATAATACCAGATCACGGCTGTATTCTGATCTCACTCGTGAAGACTTCCGCTTCGCTGCCCAGAATCACGAGCCAAGTCTCACGGACGTTCGACTTGATTTTGTATTCTTTGATAGTCTGTCTGGAAATGTCATATTTTATATGATAAGATAAAAGAAAACTGCGGGGAGTGCATATGGTGACAGGCAGCGGAGAAAGACGGTTTCATGATCAGATATCATGGCTGATGTTTCTATTCAGCATATTTGTGATATGGGTCCACTCTTATAATGTGGATCTGTTTTCCGGTGGGGCGCAGGATGGGATATGGAGTCTTGCGGACCGGATCGAAAATTTCGTGTCGGTGGGACTGGGACAGATCGCCGTTCCGGGCTTTTTCCTGCTGTCCTCCTACCTGTTTTTCCGGAATTTTTCCTGGGACAAGCTAGTCGGAAAATGGAAGAGCCGGGTATTCAGCGTCCTGATCCCTTATGTAGTCTGGAATCTCATCTACTATCTGGGTTATATGGCAGCATCCCGGTTTCTCGCCATACGATCCGTGGTCGGACGTGACATCATTCCATTTTCCGTGCAGGAGATCTGGCGGGCGGTCTCACAGTATGCGTATGCGCCAATCTTCTGGTATCTTTATCAGCTGATCTTCCTGATCATCGTGTCACCGATGATCTACGCACTTGTTAAGAATCGGGCGGTCGGTCTTTTCTGGATCGTGGGACTTGTGTTTGCGGTGCATCTCCACTTGGATATGCGCCATCCGAATACGGACGCCCTGCTTTACTATTCGGTTGCCGCATACTTTGCGGTTCATCGCCGAGGGCTGGTGGAGAGAAGCATGGAGGAAGAGGCAGCCGGATGGAATGCAGATCATGGAACGAAAGAAAAGAAAGCTGCCCCAGAGGACAAAGATGGAAATACAGCCGGTGTCATCCCGGCTCATGTGAGAAGGCGCTGTTTTGCAGAAGGCCTGGCGGGAGTCATGATCTCTGTATTCTGTTACAGGAGGATGATGGCACCTGAAGCGGCCGTCCTCTGGACCTGCTTTTACCGTATGGCTGTGCCGATGACCTGTTGGGCCTTTGCCTGTGGAGTGCGCCTTCCGAAGATCCGTCCATGGATGCGCCAGAGTATGTTCCTCTATGCGATTCACTTCATCGTCGTACGGTTCGTAAACAAAGGAACAGCCGTCGTGACGAGAAGTCTTGCAGGCACGACAACAGCCGCCGGAATCTCCCTGGTCGTCTATTTCCTGCTTCCGGCAATCGCAGTTATTGCCTCTTACATTCTCGCAAAATTCCTCGTCCGCTTCCTGCCGGGGGTGTGGAGAGTATTGTCCGGAGGGAGAAAACTGGAAGGATAGGGGGGAATAAGAACTGCAGAAAATCCGTTACTGTCTGCGTACCGCATGAACAGCAGCACGTAAAATTCAAACGTTCTTTTTTGTAAAAAATGCTAATAGTATTTCGATAAGAAATCCACTATACTATCAGTGAAAGAGTTAATCTTTCCTTCGCAGATGAGACGAGTGACGGTTCTGACTCGTCGGTAAAATAAAAAGTGACCGAGCGATGAGACGAGTGACGGTTCCGACTCGTCGGTAAAATAAAAAGTGACCGAGCGAAGAATCTTTGAGGGAGGAGAAATCCTCCCTTTTCTATACCAGTCTATTTTTCTTAGGGGATTCTTACCATGAATACATCAATTGAATTTTGTATAAAGAAATTAAGCAAAAAATTTTATCAGAGGTATCCATCTAAAATGTATGAGGAAATTCTAAGTAAAGAGGATAGACCATATTCATGTCTTCTTGTTAAACAACATGGATACTTGATATGTGTACCGTTTCGGACTGAAATACGTCATAAATATGCGTATCATTTCCAAGCATCAGAAAGATCGAGAAAGCATCATTCGGGATTGGATTTTACAAAAGTGGTAATTGTCACCAATCAAGAATTTATAAACGAGGATATCACTGTTGTTGATCAGGACGAATACAAAGAAGTTATATATAATATTGAAAAGATAGTAGATTCTGTGATAAAATTTGTTGATGATTATGTCGAACATATAAAAGGAATAAAAAAGCTTCATGAAAGAGAATTTGAACGTCGATATCATTTTTCATCATTAAAATACTTTAAGAGAGAATTGGGACTTAGTCAGAAAAAAGAACCGGAGGAAGAGGATATGCTGAGAGATAACGTAAAAAAATACTATCTGGAACAGGATTACAATTGTGCGGAGACGATCTTAAGATGTATTGACGAGGAATACGGGATCGGTCTTACGGAAGATGATTTCAAGTTGGTCAGTGCGTTTGGCGGCGGCATGGGATGCGGCTCCTCCTGCGGTGCATTATGCGGCGCAATGGCAGCGCTGGGACGGCTGACGGTGAAGACCCGTGCCCATGCAACCGATGGTTTTAAGGATACATGCGCGGACCTTGTAGATGAATTCCGAAAGAAGCTTGGAAACACAGACTGCTCAGAGCTGGTAAAGATCTATAAGAAAGACGATGTGCGCTGTCTGGAAACTGTCTGTCTGGCGGCAGATGTATTTGAAGAGTTCTATAATACATTAATTGTAGAAAGTGAAAAATAACCTGGAAAATCAAGAAAAAAGCCCCAAAGCCTTGTAAACTGTTGATATAAACAGCTTACAGGGCTTTTTCTTATGTAACAGGAAATTCTGATGGGACGTCCTGTTGGACAAAAAGGTATTAACATACCACCAAAGATGCATCTTCTTTTTTTAATTTTAAATGTTATTAAAAAAAGAAAAAAGAAATATTGACCTTTTTTTCAGATTCCTCTATACTGGTCATATAAAATAATGATGTTATATAACGTATTTAACGAAAGGAGAAATTAAATGATTAAACACACGGTGATCAATGCGGAGCTTGGATATGCGCTGGCGACAGCGAGACATAAGGATGCGATCGTGATCTGTGACGCGAATATGCCAATTCCGGATGGATGTAATGTGATCGATGTCTCTCTCGTGCGGGGAGTTCCGACGCTGGTGCAGACGATGTGCGCGATCCTGAATGATCTGGTTGCGGAGCGCTATGAAGTATTTGAGCTGATGCTGCAGTACAATGATGCGATGTATCAGAAGATCCAGTCTCTCGTGCCTCAGCTTCCGGGCGGAACGATCAGCCAGGAGCGCCTGATGGAGACAATGAAAAATGCTAAGGCAGTAGTGCGGACTGGAGATTTTGGCAGCTGCTGTACAATGGTTTTATATTCCACGTCCGGAAGGGACAAGTATGTAACACAGTTTAACTGTGATTTTCCAATGCAGGAGTAAAGTGGGGAGGAAAAATGATGGCGGAGAAGACTTGTGTTAAGGTTTTGGTGGAGGAAAATGGGGAACATGGCTTTGACTCTTACCGTGTCCCGGGAATCGTTACGGCTTCCAACGGGGATCTGCTTCTGGCATATGAGGGCAGGGAAGCCGGAGGAAACCGCAGAACTTTATTCTTCAGGAGATATCAGATAAAGGACGGACAGCCGCAGCCCGCAGGAGAGCGGATCACAATGGTATCGCCGAAAGGGGAAGAGCTTCTTCATAATCCCTTGCTGATCGCAGCGCCGGAGGGAAGAGTATATTTCTTCTGGTGTCAGGATTATCAAAGACTGTTTCTTAGGGAAAGCCATGATAATGGGGAAACATTTGGGGAGGAGCGCGAGCTGACTTCTCTGATCGATGGTTTCCGGAAAGAATGGCCGGTGACGCTGTGGGCCATTGCTCCGGGCCATGGAATCTGCAAAAAAGACGGAACTCTGATATTGCCGCTGTGGCTGAGCCGTGGAGAGAATGCGCATCTCCCGGCCTGCTTTGCCTGCCTTTCCAGCGATGACTGGGGCGGGACGTGGCACTGCAGCAATACGGTTCCAGCGGAGAATGGGATCGGTGATCCAACCGAAAGCTCCGTGGCGGAGCGGAGCGACGGAACTCTGCTTGCCACCATGCGCCATGAGATCCCGGGAGTGCGGAGAAGAGCGTTCTGTGAGAGCAAAAAAACGGAGAAAGGACAGGATGCGGTCCAGTGGGGAGCTCCATGGCTGAACGAAAAACTTCCGGATCCGATCTGCGGCGGAGCTTTGCTCACACTTCCAGACGGACAGATGGCCTTTGTCAACTGCGCTTACGGAGATGAACCGGCACTGGAGCGTCAGAAAAACGGCGAGGCGGTCCGGTGGAGTCTTGACGCCCGTCAGAAACTGACGATCCGCATCAGTGTAGATGATGGAAAAAACTGGGACGATGGTTTCCTTCTGGCAGAAGAGGGCGGGGCGTCTGACCTGGCGGGAACAGGTCCGGTGTACTGCTTCTATGAGGAAGGATGGCAGGACGGTAACTGTATTTTTAACAGGAGGTTACTGCTGGCATCTGTTCCATTGGAGGTTTTATGATGAGACGCGAGAGGGCCGCTGGAATAAACAGCGGCTCTCACTATACGGTTCTGTTTTTTTCTGCATACTTTATTTACTATGCCGCATACTGCATATTTTCCAGCTATACGGTCCTGTTTTTGACGGAACGCGCCTACAGCGCCACGGTCTGCGGAATCATCACCAGCCTGACATTTCTGGCAAATCTTCTGATGGAGCCGGTGGGCGGTTATATCACGGACACATTTCTTCCAACAAGGCGGTATCTTCTTCTGCTTATCGGAATGATCTCAGCACTGTGTATCTTCTGTACAAAATATATGGACCAGCCCTGGATCATGCTTCCTGGGATGGTCCTGTCTGCCGGGATCGTTTACCCGTTCAGTCAGCTGATGGATGCCTGGGTCGATATCAGCCGGGAAAAACAGCCGGATCTGATCTACAGCCGGGTTCGTGCCGGCGGGTCCATCGGGTATGCGGTGATGTCGGTGATTGGTGGATATTATTTTAAACACAGAGGCTGGGATGGCTATTTTCTCGTACAAATGGTGATATTTCTCTTCATGATCCCATGTCTCCTTCTTCTTCCAGATACCAGTCTCGGGAATCGCCGGAAACAGGAGGAGAAAGAGAAAAGTCTCTCCTTTTTCCAGGCATTTCATACTTTGGTGCAGAACCGTCGTTTCCTGTTCTGGCTGGGAATCATCACATTTTACTGGTTCAGCCACCGTCTGGTGGGAAGCTTTCTCTCCCTGATCATCGTGGAACTGGGCGGAGATGCGGAGACATATGGAAATGTCTGTGGGGCAGGAGCGGCAGTGGAGTTTGCAGGTCTTATGCTGCTGGCTTTTGCATGGAAAAAGAAGAATTCCCATGCTCTTTTGGGAATGGCGATCGCCCTGATCACAAATCTCCTCAGACCGTTCTGCTTTCTGCTGTTTTCCGGTACATGGGCCCTTTATCTGGGACAGATGCTGCAGTGTGCTAGTTTTGCGTTCTACATGAGTGTCAGCGTGGAGTGCTTTGCGGAGGCGGCGGATGAGCGCTTGCGCAGCTTCAGTATTTCAATGGGACTGACCGTCAGCAGTGTGGTGGGAACAGTCCTTGCAAACCTGGTGGGAGGCAGACTGTGCGATATGTTCCATCCGGGGATCCTGATTCTGGTTAGCTTTGCTCTGGGATTCCTGAATTCAGCTGTATTTTTTGCAGAACGGTTATACCACAGTATGGAAAAACATGGCTGAAGAATTGTAAAAATTACATTACTGTACACGTGGTATGCATTTTCTGAACTAAAAATAAAAAAGAATAGAAAAATGTTGATTGTTCACAATTTATTTATACTGAATCATATAAAGTCATGATGTTACATGATGTATTGTATAAACATGAAATCAAATGGTCAGCCATGCGGTGATCCGTGCGGAATCCGGATATGTATTTTCAATGGTGCGGCATAAAGATATGATCGTTCTCTGGTACACTTTGTGAAAAAAATTCCGGATAATAGAACTTGACTAAAAGAATATGTCAGAGTACAAAATTATTTGACAAATCAGCGCCTGAATGATAATATAGATGTATCTAAATATTATATAATGTTATATAGCATATGTAAATGTTTACTCAATCAATGGCACGACAAACGCATGAATGATTGTCTACCACCAA
>NZ_QWGO01000027.1:0-47857 GCF_003435535.1 Desulfotomaculum sp. OF05-3
GTATTATAATATCAAATCCCCACGGAAAAGTCAACACTTTTTTCCAGTTTTTTTGAAGTTTTTTCTTTTGTTTGTGCAATTACAACATATTGCGGTTCATAATCGTTTTACATACAACATATGCAATTCAGTATTCAAGCCATCATTTGAGCAATTTCAAATTGCTCTTTTACACTATAAAAACAGGGATTGCAGCTCAACGTTTTCTCCTGCTGCAATCCCTATTATCAAACTAACTTGTCCTTTTTAAATATGAATACCATATAAGTCCGCATACTTCTCTTTCATGTAGTCAAGGAATGGCACAGCGTCCAATGTTTTTCCTGTCAATCGCTTCAACATTTCTCCCGATGTATAACAGCACCCATACTGCCAGATATGTTCCTTCATCCACATGTTCAGCCTGTCAAACTCTCCGTGGCGTATCTGCTCATACAAATCCGGAATCTCTGATAACAATGCCTTTCGAATCTGTCCATCATAAATATTTCCCAAAGCATAACTTTGGAAATATCCAATATAGTCTCCAGCCCAATGCATATCCTGTAAAATTCCTTCAGTATCGTTTTCAGGACAAACTCCCAGATATTTTTTATATTTATCATTCCATGCAATGTTCAGATCTTCCGTTCCTATTTTTCCGCTGAAATAATCGCGTTCCAGCTCATATCGCAAGATAACATGAAGGCTATATGTAACTTCATCTGCTCCAATTCTGCGCAGACTTGGATGGACTGCATTCATGGCTCGATAAAATTCATCCATTTTTATATCTTTGAAGAACGGGAATGCTTTCTGAAATTGTGGATAATAAAACTCCCAGTATTCCCTGCTTCTTCCCACGATATTTTCATAGAATCTGGCATTTGCTTCGTGAAAGCTGCCTTCTATTCCTCCCCACATGTTTGCTGCATTGACCTGGTCGTTTCCGCCGCTGGAAAACATTGCATGTCCCGCTTCATGAAGACAGGTGAAGATCAGATGTGGACTTCCGCTTCTCTGTGTTGATACGCGGGCATCCTGCGGTCCAAGAAATGACGTAAATCCGTGAATAACCTTGTCATTAAATCCACCCTTTCGCTGATCATATCCGGCTTCCGCTGCTAATCGTCTTCCAAATGCAGACATTTCATCCGGATCCTCTTCTCTGAGAAATATTTCTTCATTTACTCCAAGATCTGCTTTTGTAATCTTGTCAAGAATTTCTCCGATTCCCCGTTTTAATACATCGAATTCTCTGCTTACGTCTGCACTTTTCAAACCTTCATCCACAGCTCCGATCATCGTGTCAAACGCAGGGGCATCCGGATCTATCGCCAGGGCAATCTTCTTTTTCAGATCAAATACCTGTTTCAGCCACGGTTCAAACACATGATAATCTTTCCGCTCCCGTGCATGTTTCCATGCCGACATCACATCCGCACGCAGAAGATTATACTGTTTCATCGTTTCTTCCGGTACACGGACAGCATTCCGGTACCTGCTTTTAAATGTCCGGATCAGTCCATGTTCTATTGGGTCCTCTATTTGTCCTTCATCTACATTTGCAAAATATTCAAAGGCCTTTTTCGCATCTTCTGTTTGAAACAGCCCCGCCTTCTGTGTCCCGACAAAAGCGCTCATCTGCTGGCGATACGCGCCTCCAAGCTCCGGAAGACCGGACCATTGATCCAGTTCAAACAGGGATTCTATACTCTTATAATAGCGAAAACGGTCATTTACCGTCCGGATTATATCCATATATTCCTGACATCGCATATCTACTCTCCCCTTTCCTCCTTTTTCTCTGTTTTCAGATAATCCATTACCGCGACCGCTGCTGACACGGCAATCACAATCAACATATAATATGCACTTGCCACTTTTGTACAGTAGCAGAAGAACAGGCAGACTGCCAGTGGAATCAGATAGTGAAAGATTTCTTTTTTCCCTTTTATCACAGTCTGAGCCACAAGTCCTCCAAATAGCGCCGGAACTACATAGTCAAATGCAGGTTGGAGAACAGGTGCCTGGATAATCGGGGTAAGCGGTCCTGATACAACGACCCCGAGTGCAACAATCACTATAGATGTGATCACAGAAGCGCCGCAAGCAATAATTGCCAGCGTATGACACTCATCCGTATTCGGTTTGATTCCCAGTGCATTGATTGTGCCAATCGTAGCAGGCATTCTAAGATTGGTGACATTGCCGGTAATGTAAGAAAGGTATAATGCTCCTGGTCCCATAACCGACATATAGCCGATCGTTTCCGATGGAAGATATGGTGCCATAAATAAAACAACTGCAACAAATCCAGGCCATAGTTCTCCAAAGTCCGGCCAAATTCCGTAAATAAGACTGGCTGCTACCGGAAGCCCTATCATTGCCGCAAGAAGAAGGAGGCTTGTCGAAATTCCGAACTTATGGATCCATTTTTGATAATTGCTTTTCATTTTTCCTGCCCCCTAAAAAATAACACAGGCTGCCGCCATTGCCGCAAGCATGCTGATCGTCATAATATAATCTGTGAGCCATTTTGCCTTTTCTACTTTGTTCGCAACGAGCATAAGAAATGCTCCTACAGCAAAGCTGATGCAGAATACAACGCCTTTCGTCGACATGGCGCTGAAACCATATGACACTGATACATAGGCCATAACACCTACCAGGCATCCGCTTCCTACCGCCAGAACAAGTTTAATATTGATCTTTTCTGCTTTTTCATAAAGCATCGAAATCGGTTTAATGGCAAATGCCGACCATAAAATACACACGCTTCCTCCAATCGTCATTACCCACAAGGCCGCGATCCATCCATTCGCGCTGTACCCGTTGATCTGGAATGTCTCTCCCAGGCACGATAACGCAGTTGTTGCTGCATATGTTTCATAATAAGCAGAGCCGATAACCGAAAGACGCAGCCACGGAAGCGGGATTCCCAGGAGTGGTGTGAGCGAAAACAACACCAGTAAAACCGGAAGTGTTGGCATGATACTGATCGTGATCCCTGTCTTTAAACCCTTTTTTAGCTGCGATTGTTTCAGACCGATCTCCATGCCGTGTTTCCATGCTTTGCTCATGAAGAGCATACATTGAGCTATTACCGCAAAGAGCAACAGTCCGACCCATATAAACAGCCATTTATCATTACATATCTCTGTATATTTCATTTCAAAATCTATTGCGTAACTTGCAACATTCCTTTCCTACATAAATACATATGCCCCTGGTCCAATTGGAAGATTTAATGTTACCCAAATCACCAGCTGAACGATCCATCCCAGCAAGAATGCAACTGAATACGGGAGCATCATGGAAATCAAAGATCCCATTCCAAAGTTTTTATCATATTTCTTAGCCATTGCGATCGCAATCGGAATATATGGATAGATCGGAGTGATCGCATTCGTTGTGGAATCTCCGATTCTGTATACAACCTGGGCAAATTCCGGGCTATATCCAAGCATCATCATCATTGGCACAAGAATCGGCGCAAAGATATACCATTTTGCTGTACCACTTGTCATAAACAGGTTAACCACACAGCACAGGAGAATAAAGAAGAGCATTAACGGGATCCCTGTGAATCCTGCCGCCTGCAATGCACCCGCACTCTTGACCGCAATGATCATTCCCAGATTCGTGTAATTGAACATGTTGATAAACTGTGCGATTACAAATACCAGCACAATATATCCTGTGGTTCCCTCCAGCGACTTCGCCATGATCGTTGGCACATCACTGCTGCTTTTGATCGTTCCTGCTTTTAATCCGTAGACAATACCTACCAGAATAAAATAGATGATCAGGATCGCTACCAGTCCCGTAATCAAAGGTCCATTTAAAACAGAGCCGTCTTCGCCCCTGAAAAAGCCGTTTTTCGGAACTGTAAGTATGGCAAGGAGAGCAATATAGGCGATGCTGAAAATACCAGCCGCTCTCAGCGCGCCAGCCTGAACCGGTGTGATCTCCCCCGATGCATCGGCTGCCCCAGCCTCTCCATTTGCCGGATCATATTTGCCAAGACGCGGAACAATGAAATATTTGTTTACAACAACACCAACTGCGGTAAGCATGAACACGGAAACGATCATAAAATACCAGTTGGCAGTTGCATTAACTGTAATCGACGGATCTACAAGCTGCGCTGCCAGTTCAGTAACGCCGCAAAGGAGTACGTCTGTTCCTGATACGATCAGGCAGGCTGTGAATCCTGCATTTGTTGCCGCATAACCAGCCAGAAGTCCTGCGATCGGGTGCATTCCAACAGCCTGGAATGCTGCGGCTGCCAGTGCCGGAACAACAATGATTGCTGCCTCCGAAGCAATACTTCCATTAATTCCAAGGAATAACACGGTTGCAGTTAATGCCCAGAGTGGTACTCCAAGAATCGCTTTTCTCATAGCTGCAGTCAGTAATCCGACTCCTTCAGCAAATCCAATTGCCATCTGCATCGCGAGTACCAGACCAAGTGCTGAGAAGCCCTGAAAATTTTTTAGTAAATTTTCGAGCAGCCATACAATTCCATCTCTGCTGAAAATTGCTTTTGCCAGAACAGTTTCTCCAGTTGTCGGATTGATCACCTGAACTCCTGCCAGGCTGCACACTGTACTGATTCCAGCAAGAATCAGGCAGAGCCACAGGAACATAATATACGGATGCGGCAGCTTATTGCCGACCGTTTCGATCACATCCAGGATCTTTCCTCCTTTTTTCTTCTCCACAGTGTTGTTCATACAAACATCCTCCTCGTATTTTTAAAAATGACTACAGTCATTTTTATCTATCATACCTTCTCTGCATGAACTTGTCAATCATTTTATGACCATGGTCATTTATAGCAACCTGCCTTTTAATATAAATGCTCATTGTTAGTACGTCAGTGCCTTTTTGTTTGGCAGTATCCCCCGCAGAATTTCCTGTCAAATAAAAAGCTGAGTACAGAATCTCTTTCTATACCCAGCTCCTCTTGTTATTCATTATTTAGACTCGATATTCTTACTTTCCCTGCGGATTGCGCGGCAAAACATCCTCGCAAAGTTTTCACATTCTTGTTTTAGAACAAACTCATCTCCCTGTATACACCACTCAAAAAAGATTCCCCTGATACAGGTGACAAATCGATTTGTCAGCACAATACTGTTTTCCTCTGCCGAAAAAATTCCCACATTCTGTCCTTCTTCAATTAATTCGTGCACAACCCGGTACAATGCACGCTTTGTATAAAGATCTCCATTTCCCTGTTCCATCAGCTGGTTACTATACAAGACCCGTATAACATCCCGCCCCATCACATTTTCCGTAAACTCACTGGAACTTTGGGTAATGACGAGAAGTCGCTCTTCAACTCCCATCTCCGGCAAGAAACCTGAAGCAACTTTGTCATAGTAATCATCATATGCTTTCAGCATGTAAATGAGAACATCCGCTTTTGTCTCAAAATAGATATAAAAGGTTCCTTTTGCCGTTCCTGCACACTTAACAATCTCATCTACAGAAACCTTGTCATATCCTTTGGTTCGGAATAATTCGATCGCACATTCATAAATATGCCGTTTGGTTTTTTCTCCTTTTTTCATGGCATTCCTCCGTTTAATCTACTCCCGTTACAGGACAGACTTTACCAGACCGACTACAAGGTAGGAAAGTATATTGTGGTCATACAGCCACGTCAGCCAGATACTTCCATTGATCTGGGTGATCATGCTCTTTCCGATCTCACTGCCTGAAAACAGGGTAAGGACCAGGGCGCCCACCCATATAAAGATCAATGCTTCCGCGAGTCCCAGAACCGCACCGGCGATCTTGTTAAGCCCATACAGGATCGGCAGTCTGGAGATCAGGTTCAGCCAGACTATGATGATATGAAGGAACGCATAGAATACTATAAACAGCACCGTAAATATGATCACGCGGATCACACGGTCTGCAAGGTATTTTCCCACATAGTCCTCAAAGATCTGGACGCCCATCTCCTGATATATTTCTCCGTTGTTATTCTCGATCAGAAGCTTTTTGATCTGGTCCGGGATCTCCAGGCTCTCTATGACCGCGCGTTCCCCGGCTTTTCCCGCGAGACCGGCTGTCTGAGCCATCTCTTCCATCTTCTCATCAAGGCCGCTGGCCTTCAAAGCACTCTCCTTCATCGTTTCGTATACAGCCGTATTATGTTCCAGCCAGGCTGCCGCCTGTGGAATCGCTACACGCGCTGCAAACAGCGTGATGAAAAGGGACATTGCGGAAACTGCTATTTTTATAAAACCTCTGTAATGACCGTAGAGCATCATCCCGATGAGATATACCGCTACAGCCACTTCCAGCCAGCGGCTGGATAGAATCTCCATTATTTCCATTATTACTCCTGTCACATATGTGCATAGTTCTTCCGTAAAACAGACAAAGCCTGGATGATCCAGATACCCCGCCGCGTCTATTACCTGAAAGTCCTCATATGCCCATCATTCCTGTTATATCTGAATTCCTGTAAAATGGCAGATCGCCTTCGCGACACCTGCCTCATTGTTGGTCTTCGTGATATAATCTGCTGCCTCCTTTACGGATTCATGGCCATTTTCCATGGCAACGCCAATTCCAGCCATGCGGATCATGCTGAGGTCATTCTCCCCGTCTCCAAAGCCCATGGTGGACTCTCTGGCGATTCCCAGACGTGCGGCAAGACGGAGCAGCGCTCCGCCCTTATCAGCTCCCTCCGCGTTGATCTCGAGGTTATTCGGGATCGATGAGGACACAAGGATCCCCGGGAGCTTCGAGAGTTCCTCTCTCATCCGCTTTCTGGCATCCATGTCACGGAAGAACATGTTGATCTTCTCCGCGTCCTGTCCCCGCTCTTTTAAGTAAGCGATATTATCGGGAACCGTGTCCCTGGTTCTGCGCACCAGCTCCGCCAGTCCCTCCGATGAGACATATTTATATACATCATTGTAGAACTCCGGCATGGTGTAGCCGATTCCGCCCACATATACATCATACATGATCTCATCCGGACTTGTCCGGGCCATCATCATGATCTTTTCTGCCAGAGCCACCGGGATCCGGCAGGAGTCGATGATCTCGTTTTTCGCAAGGTCTACCACCTGTGCCCCGTTCGTGAGGATCGCATAGTGTACGCCCGGCAGATTCCGAAGCTCATCCGGCAGTCCGCGCATCGTGCGGCCTGTCGCCGGGACGATCTCGATCCCCTGTGCCGCGCATGCGCGGAAAGCGCGCAGGTTCTCCTCCGGGATCCCTTTTTCGTCATCAAGCAGCGTTCCATCCATGTCCGCCGCGATCAGCCTGATCTCCATATCTTTTCTCCTATAAGAAATCTAGCGCACATGCAAAACATTGTTTACGGCGATACTCCGGAATTGAAAATATCTGTTGCAAAAGGGCCGCATGCGCATTCGTCTTGTCTGTGTTCAGCAAACATTAGTTCGTGTGTATTGGTGAAAAATTTGCGCACCCACTCATCGCAAAAACAATGAGCTTATGGTGCGCATATATTCAGTTCCTATAAGCATGTCACGGAATTCCTGTGTGCCGTCTGAGCTTGCCCAGAACAGTGCGCAGGGATCCCATCACACTCTTTATCAGTCAAAGAAATCCTTTTCATGAAGGATCAGAAGACCTTCTTTTGTATAAGTCGGAGAGAAAAGTCCCGAGATCTTCTTTCCAAGAGACTTTTTCTCTGCCTTGTCAGCAGCTTCCTCGATCAGATCTACGGCTGCTGCCTTTGTCAGGCGGACTTCATCCTCCTCCATCATCTCGATGCGCTCATAGAGGGCGAGAAGGCTCTTTCCGGTGATGCTGCAATCGATCTCCGTCGCATACTTGCACGCGTACTGGGCGAACTCATCCGGATCCATCTCTTCTTTGTCATCGTAGTCTTCCGGAACAACTTCCTCTTCCGCTGCGGACGCAGCCTCCTCCGGGAGTTCCGGCTCTTCTTCAGTCACTGGCGCCTTTTTCTGAGGTTTCTCCTGCTTTGCGAAGAGTTTTGCCTTCTTCGGCGGTACGTATTCCTCTGGCTCCGGTTCTTCCTCGTCCTCTTCATCTGTTTCCGGCTCGGATGATTCTTCCAGGATGTCCGTTTCCTCTTTTTCGTACTCCGGTTCTTCCTGCAGTGCTTCAGCGTCTTCCTGTTCCGGCTCCTCTTCTGTCTCCTGCTCCGCGTTTACCACATCACGGGCGATCTGTTCCTGCTTTTCTGTGGAGCGCTTCAGCGCAGCTTCCATCTCGGTATCTGCCTCTTTCTGCGCAGACGCGTTCTCATCGCTTCCGATATACTGGAACTTGCTTGCAAGGGATGTATTATGGGCATGGAGTGCCTCAAGGTTTTCCGGTGTATCGATCAGGACAACGATCATTCCGGAGCGGTCTTTCTCCATCAGATCATCCAGTTCGTTCTGGACAGCATCAGTGAGTCCTGCCGCATGCTGGATGATCAGGTCTTTTCCTGCCAGCATATCGGCTACCGCGCTGATTCCGCGTTTATTTAACTTTTCACTGCTGATCTTTGCAACCGGATTCTTGATGCCGAGCTCACGGTGGATCTCCTTTAAGGAGTTGACAGCCATGGAAAGCCCTTCCTCGTCCGTCTCCGCCTCGATCATCAGGTTGTTGGTATCCAGCATGTCATCCAGGGATTCCAGCTCCAGCTCTCCATCGTCGTCCTCCTCTTCCGGAGCCGGGATGTTGCGGACCTGGTTTCGGCGGGCACGTTCGCGGTCGATCTCCGCCTGCTTCTTCGCACGGCGTTCCTCTTCCTCGCGTCTGGCGGCTTCCCGCTCTTCCTCAGCACGGCGGAGAGCTTCCTCTTCCATCTCTTCCCGCTCTTTTGCGGCGCGGATCGCCAGCTTCTGGCGCTCGATCTCACGCTCTTCCCCGGTCGGGATCGTGTTTTCTTCCTCCTGTACTTCCGGTGCAGCCGCCTGTCCGCCTCTGCGGACCTGGCTTAAGTCAGCGATGGTTCTTGTGGCACCCATGTCATCGTCTTCCTCGACAACAGCAGTCCGTCCCTCTTCCTCAGAGAGTCTGGACATCTCGTCTGCCAGCTTTTTCGCCTGGGCATCCTCATGAATCTGCATGGCAACCTGCTTGGAAGCTTCGGAATCCGGGGTTCCCTCATCATAATCATCCAGCTCCGGGGCATTTCCGCTGTACTCTTCCTCAACAGCGCGCAGCTTTGCCTCGTATTTGTCCCTGTTTTCCACAAGGTCCATCTGGTATTTGTTCAGCGGCGCGTACTGGAGCTTCAGATCCATTGCCTTATCCACATATTTGCCGAGACCAAATAAGAGCATGATGCGGTCACATGTGGCTACACACTTGTCCTCGATCCCGGCTTTGTGGTAGAGGTCAGCCAGTTCGTAGAGCCATTTTTCATCCACCTCGGATGCTGTATACACTTCCAACGCGCGGATCAGCTGATCCACCGGCGCTTTCTTCGCTTTTAAGATCTTGTAGCGGAGCAGATACTGGCGCGGATCATCCTGCGCGAGATCACAAAATTCTCTGTAGTATGCCTCCGCTTCGGCGGTACTTCCGTCCTTTAAGGCGAGATCCGCCAACTTATAGAGCAGGCGCTTTCCTACCGGCGCGCGCTCGAATGCCAGGAGCAGAATATCCTTCGCCTCCTGGTACTCTTCATTTTTCTCATAGATCTGAGCGATCATGGACAGCAAGCTTGCGTTGCGGACACGGTGCCAGTCAATGGTATCTGCGATCTTCATCGCAGTTCCGTAGTCTCCGCGGCTGACCATCTTTTTGATCTGCTCAACTTTAATATTAAACTCGTATTTATCCATTTCTTTCGCATCTCCTGAAACCGCCCAGCTGTCCAGCTGCCGGTTTTATAACTCCACCCGGCCTTCTAACGCCCGAAGAAGTGTGACTTCGTCAATATATTCCAGATCGCCGCCGACCGGAACGCCGCTGGCGATCCTCGTCACCTTGATCCCTGTCGGTTTGATCAGTTTACTTATGTACATTGCGGTCGTCTCACCCTCAAGGCTTGAGTTTGTGGCGATAATGACTTCCTTTACTTCCTCTGTCTGAAGACGCATCATCAACTCTTTTAATTTGATATCTCCCGGGCCGATTCCAAGCATCGGGGAGATCGCGCCGTGAAGCACATGGTACACCCCGTCGAATTTGCCCGTTTTCTCGTACGCCGCCAGATCGCGCGGGTTCTCCACGACCATGATCACGCTGTGGTCCCTCGTCTGACTCCGGCAGATCGGGCAGAGTTCCTGATCCGTCAAGGTAAAGCACTCCTTACAGTAATGAACATTGTGCTTCGCGTCGCGGATCGAGCTGGAGAGACGTTCTACCTGTTCCTCCGGCATGTTGATGATATGGAATGCCAGACGCTGGGCTGTCTTGTTTCCGATCCCCGGAAGCTTCGACAGCTCCTCGATCAATTTTGATATCTGACTGCTGTAGTAATCCATAATTAGAAGGAAAGTCCTCCCAGGTTTCCGAGACCGCCTGTGAGCTCAGACATCACTGCGCTGGATTCAGCTTCCATCTGGTGGAAGGCCTCGTTTGTAGCGGCAACGATAAGGTCCTCAAGCATCTCAACGTCATCCGGATCTACTGCCTCCGGTGAGATCTTTACAGCGACAACTTCTTTTTTACCGGATACGGTAACGGATACAGCTCCGCCGCCTGCTGTTGCTGTGTACTGCTTCTCCTCAAGCTCTTTTGTCTTCTCTTCCATCTGGCGCTGCATTCTCTGCGCCTGTTTCATAAGATTTGTCATATTGCCCGGCATACCGCCCGGGAAACCGCCACGTCTTGCCATGGTGTAATTCCTCCTGAATATTCATTATTTTCTATGTGGCTGTCTTACAGCCATTTTTCACTCCCGTCAGGCGGGAGTAACGGGTCCTGCTTTCAGCTTTCGACCCGGATATTTTATTATTAATCGCAGCATGCTGCTGCGGCTAATCTTCGATCGTGATATCCATATGGATGTTTTCCCTCAGCTCATCATCGCTGATGTAGCGTGTATCCATCCGTTCCCCGCTCTCCCGGACACGGGATTTAAAATACAGGGATTTTCCGTATTTCTGTTCCACATACCGTTCCAGGTCCCCGAGAACACTCGGGCGGCTTCCGATGGCAAAGTTCATCGGATCATTGAATACGATGCAGAGACAGCTGTCGCCCGCCGGTTCCACAACCGTCTCCCGGAAACTGGGGCGGATGGACATGCCCATATCACGGACGATCTTTCCCCACTCGTTGCGGATCATGTTGAGATCTTCCAGCTGGGCTTTCGGCAGGGATACGGTCCTCGGCTCATAATTCTGGCCCGCACCTTGCTGGTTCTGCATATCTGCCGTATTCTGTGCAGGCTGCCCTGAGGGGACCATGCCGTTTCCCGGCGCACCAGCGCCGCTGTAGACCGGCTGCGCGTATGCCTGCGGCGGGATCTGCTGCCCGGCATTTATCATGGGATCGCCGTCCATTCCGGCAGTCTGTACCGGAACATAACCGCCCGCGGACATTTCCTCCACCATGCGCTCCAGCTTCTCCAGCCGTTCCAGAACAGAATCCATGCTCTGTTCCATCTCCGGCTTTGTGAGCTTGATGAACGCGAGTTCGATCAGCACACGTTTCTGGTTCGCGAAGCGGATCTGGTTCGACAATTCTGAGAACACGCGGATATACCGCATCAATGTATTCTCATCTACAAGCGCCGCATCTTCCCGCAGCTGTGTCAGATTATCCTCTGACATATCTAAAAGGTCTTCCGCGTCATCTGCTGTCCTTAAAAGCAGCAGATTGCGGAGGAACCAGATAAAATCCACTACAAACTGGGACAGTTCCCGGCCCTGGACTACCATCTCCTCGAGTTTCAGGATGCAGTCCTTCGTCCGGTTCTCCCGGATCGCATGGAACAGGTCCCGGAATACGCTGTTGTCCACAGCGCCGAGAACATCCAGCACATGCTCATAGGTCAGTGTCTCGCCGAAATGGAACGCCGCGCACTGGTCCAGGAGACTTAAGGCGTCTCGCATGGAACCGTCTCCGGCTTTTGCCACGTAGCGGAGTGCTTTGTCCTCCACCGGCATGTTTTCTGCTTCTGTCAATTCCTTCAGCCGGGCCGTGATCGTGTCCAGCGTGATGCGCCGGAAATCATATCTCTGGCATCTGGAAAGCACCGTGATCGGGATCTTATGAACCTCCGTGGTCGCAAGGATAAAGATCACATAGGACGGCGGCTCCTCAAGTGTCTTTAACAGGGCATTGAACGCGCCTGTGGACAGCATATGAACCTCGTCGATGATGTATACACGATATTTTCCTTCCGTCGGCGGGTACTGGACCTGTTCCCGGATCTCACGGATATTCTCAACGCCGTTGTTGGACGCAGCATCGATCTCTACCACATTTAAAGATGTTCCAGCTAAGATCTGCTTACAGCTTGGACATTCCCCACAGGGGCTTCCGTCCACCGGGTGTTCACAGTTTACCGCCCGGGCCAGGATTTTTGCCACCGTCGTTTTACCTGTTCCGCGGGTTCCGCAGAAGAGATAGGCGTGACCGATTCTGCCGGAACCGATCTGATTCTGTAAAGTTTTAACGATATGGTCCTGGCCTTTTACATCCGCAAAGACCTGCGGACGCCATTTCCTGTATAACGCTTGATATGACATGTTCTATCAGTCTCCGAAACTGATTCCGATAAGCTTCGCTTCTTTTACAATATCGGACTGCGGATCCACATATTTCAGTTTGCCGGCAGATTCTGCCAGCGGGATATCCGTGATCACATTGTTTTTTACAACGACCAGCTTGCCGAATTCATTATTTTTGATCATGTCGGCCGCATGTGCGCCGATTCTTGTGGAGAGCACACGGTCATACGGAACCGGAGTGCCGCCGCGCTGCATATGACCCGGAACCGTCACTCGGATCTCCTGGCCTGTCATCTCCTGGATCTTCGCGCCGATCTCATACGCAACGGATTGGTATTTTGTGGCGCGTTCTTCCAGATATTTCTTATATTCTTTCTTGGAAAGGGCTGCCTGCTCTTTTGAGATTGCGCCCTCTGCCACCGCGAGGATCGAGAAGCGGCTTCCATTCTTTGTGCGCTCTTTGATCTTCTTTACGACCTTGTTTAAGTCATACGGGATCTCCGGGATCAGGATGATATCCGCGCCGCCGGCAATTCCCGCGTGAAGGGTGAGCCAGCCGACCTTATGTCCCATGACTTCCACAATGAAAACACGTCCATGGGAGGACGCGGTGGTGTGAATGCAGTCGATGGCGTTTGTGGCGATATCCACAGCGCTCTGGAATCCGAAAGTCATGTCCGTTCCCCAGAGGTCGTTATCGATGGTCTTCGGGAGACCGATCACATTGAGTCCTTCCTGGCTTAAGAGGTTCGCCGTTTTCTGGCTTCCATTTCCGCCGAGGACCACAAGTGCATCCAGCTTCAATTTATAGTAGGTGTGCTTCATAAGCTCCACCTTGTCGAGTCCGTTCTCGTCCGGCACACGCATCAGCTTGAACGGCTGTCTGGAGGTACCGAGCATCGTTCCGCCTTTTGTGAGGACACCTGAAAAATCTGACTGTTTCATCATCAGGTAGTTTGCGTACATCAGACCTTTATAGCCGTCTTCAAATCCGATAATTTCCACTTCATCTTTGTAGATCTGGTACAGACCTTTCGCGACTCCGCGCATCGTTGCGTTTAACGCCTGGCAGTCGCCGCCGCTCGTAAGGAATCCAACTCTCTTCATCGTCTTGTCCTTTCTCCGATTTCTTTCAGTCGAAATATGAATGCATGTATCCAAGATAAGATTATAATACAAAGAAAAGAGAGGGGCAAGGAAAAAATCTTTGTACGGAATTTTCTGAACTGAAAATTCCGTACAATACAGTGGTGGTAGTGGATTTTGCCGATTTGGAATGCGAAGCATCGGCAAAATCAGTTACTGTTTGCGCAAAGTGTGAACAGTAACCAGAAAATCCCTACCCTGGGCAGTAATAACTTGCTGCATCTCTCTTTTCTTACGGTAATATTATGGCCGCTTCAAGTGGATCGGATTCGGGATCTCCGCGTGATTGTTCGCCGAGATCGAGTCGCGCATCATTCCGTCGAGCTGGCGGAACTCAGTGCTGGGATCCATATAGCGGACCCAGAGTCCGTAGCCGAACTCATTTTTCTTCTCCGAGTAGCTGATCGGCACACCGGCATAGTAGTCTTTATACAGATCCGTATAAAAATCGACCATGACTTCCCTTAATTCTTTCGGAACATCTTCCAGCTTCCGGGCTATCTGGTTTTTGAGGACCGTCTGCAGATAATTTTCTGTGTAGGACGAGAAGTCGAGAAGATTCTCATCGGTCTCCCCATTCGCAGCCGCCCAGCTGGAAACATCCACGGTCTTTGCCATGTAGTCGATGCTGCCGTCCGTATTTAATGTCACTGTTCCGTACTGGCACGGCGGCAGGATCAGGGAATTGCTGACGATCTCCCATATTCCGTATGTATCTGAATCCATTCCCGGCTCCGTCAGGTGTTTCATGACCTTCTGTGTATGCAGATGGCCGCTGAAGTACACCGGTGTCAGGTAGCGCTCGAAGAGTTCTAAAACCTCGTCACAGTTTTCGATCACACATTCTTCCACGTAGACACGGCTCAGGCGCTGGAGATTATGGTGGCCCACAGGAATCACGGTGATTCCCTCGGCGTACGCCTCCTTCAGGCATTCTTCCATCCACTCGAGCGTGCCCTCTTTGATCTCGCCGTAGACCTCATTTTCCGGCTCGCAGACCGTTGTGTCCAGCATCATGAGCCAGGTGGTATCGTTTAACTCCACCAGGTAACTTAAGGAATCCGGCGCCCCGCTCTTCGCCTCGTTATAGCCGAAGTCCGCGTAGATCTCCCGGAATTCTTCCGATGTCACACTCTCCACATCGGTTCTCTGATCCCCGAAGTATTCTCCGGCGTCTGGCTTATTGATATCGTGGTTTCCGGGGATCACATAGACCGGAACTCCCGCTTCTTCGATCTCATGGAGCTTTTCGGAAAATTCCAGGTGGTTTGCCTTTTCACCGTTTAAGCTCAGGTCTCCGCTTAAGATCAGGGCGTCAGGGTTGGCTGCGAGGACTTCCGATTTAAACGCCTGCCATAACTGTGGCTGATAGCGGATCACTTTTCCATCATTGCTATTTACGAGACTGTCAAACGCCGCGCCGTAATCCGTCATGGATGGTGACATATAGTGCGTGTCAGAGGCAATAATCAGATGAGTCTCCACCTTTTCACGGTCCACCGGGTCTCCGGGACCTTCCGTCTCCTCCTCAGTCGTTTCTTCTGTCTCGGTCTCAGATTCTGTTTCCGTCTCTGTGGGCGTTTCTGATTCTGTCTCCGTTGTTGATTCTGTCTCTTCTGTGGCACTCTCTTTCGTCTGATCCGGGGCATGATCCCGCACCGCGGGCAGGACAAAGATCACTCCGGCCAATAAAAAAAGAAGCGCCAGCAATAACAGAAATTTCTTTCTCATTAGCTGTCACCTCTTAAACTTTCCTTTTTTGTCCGCACGTTCTGCTTTGAATACGTCTCATGAACGTTACCCTGGCAGCCAGCTCGGTCCCGGCTCCCTCGCGGCACATGGAAGGTTCTCTTTAATGCTGCTGCATTCCTGCCCTGACATGGTTCAGAGAGTCCCATTGCGCGAGACCAAAACGTCAGCGCCGCTTACCCGGGGCAGCTTCACAAGGAAGTACCCGAGGCAGAACAACACCCCTGCTGTAGCGGATTGCAGGTACAGGGCACCGCTATCTCCCCGGCTGTGCGGACCAGTTAAGTATACATGGATGGGAGCATTTTGTCAAGTTTGGAAAAATTGCGTGTATCCAATGTAAAGTATTTATTTTTGCTGAAATAAAGGCATTTTTGCGATCGGAAATGTCTGGTTCTCCAGCGGTGCATGCCAGATTCCGTACCAGATGTCTTCCAGCTTGTCACCGTCCGCTGCCAGGAAGCCGTAGACCTCGCTGTCAAACTCCGGGATCGCCACCGGGCCGTACAGCAGTGTGCTGCCATATTCGTTGTAGATATCCGATGCCATCTGATTCAGACGGTCGTCCGTCAGATATGCATCCTTGAAGCTGCCGTTTTCTTTATTCTCTCTGAGGATCTTGCAGACTTTTTCCGGAAGCTCCGTCACATCTCTATAGGTGTTGGAGTAGAGGTACATCGGATTCTTTTCCTTCATATACGCCTTCGGTGCCACCACGCAGCCATCCGCGCTTCCGAGAACTTCCGTATACTCATCGCCCTGTGTCACGATGGGACCGGCTTCTTCCAGGGTGTAGGCTGCCACCGGCTCCATTGTCGCAGAATCATCGGAGCCATTTATGTCGAAAGCAATGTATCCGAAGGAGCCGTGGAGGGAGATCCTGTCGATACTCACATAGTCGAGCTCCACTACCTGACCATAGGGCTGTTTTTTTGCGGTCCCGAGGTCCAAAATTGCGGCTTTTGTTCCTTCATCGGCGGAATTGTCAAGTTTACCGGCAAGAAAAATCGATGTCGGTCCGTCCGCACCGCCGATAATGCTTACTGATGTCGCCACCTGAGTTTTATTTTTCTTCCATATATAAAATGCCATCGCGGTAGCTCCTGAGAGAATCAGGATGCCTGCTGCCGCCAAAATTTTCTTTTTATTATTCATTGTTTCCCCACCTTTTATTTTACTCGTCGTGTTATCGGGCAGAACCGCTTGTTCCCCAGCTGATTATATGGTCTATATTACCACATACTTTTTACTCCCATATATAAATTCCCTTAACATTTCCTGTCTATTTTCTTCCCGTCTTACAACAGCCTTTTAACATGGTCACACTTCACTACATGTTCTTGCACTTCATGTACATCCAGTATATACTTGAACCGAAAATTATAGCTGTGGGAAAGACATAACGCATAATGCTCACAGCAGATCACCAAATCACAAATGGGAAAGGGTTCTGTATTATGAACAACAAGGGATTGATCAAAGAAATTTTTGTCATGACCCTGGCTGACGCAATCACGGCCATAGCGGTTTTCTTTTTTCTGGTACCAAGCCACACATCGATCAGCAGTATTTCCGGTCTCGGAATTATTCTGACCCACTTTATCCCGCTTCCGCTTTCTGTGATCACGATGGCGCTCAACATCCTCCTACTGATCATCGGATTTATTTTCTGCGGTAAGGAGTTCGGCGCAAAAACTGTGTACACGAGTGTCATGCTGCCGGTCTTCTTAGGTATTTTCGAGAAAATCTTTCCGGATTTTACGTCCCTCACTGGAAGTCAGGAGCTGGATGCGGTCTGCTATGTGCTGGTAGTCAGCATCGGTCTCGCGATGCTCTTTAACATGAATGCATCATCCGGTGGACTGGACATCGTTGCAAAGATCATGAACAAGTATCTGCATATGGATCTCGGAAAAGCAATGTCTCTCTCCGGCATGTGCGTGGCGCTTTCTTCCGCGTTCGTTTATGACAAAAAGACCGTCGTGCTCAGTGTACTCGGTACATATGTGAACGGAATCGTCCTCGATTACTTTATTTTTGACCAGAATGTCAAGAGACGTGTCTGCATTATCACGAAGAAAGAGGAAGAACTCCGCGAGTTCATTATTAACAATCTGCACAGCGGCGCAACGATCTATGAAGCGATCGGTGCGTATAATTTTGAGAAACACAATGAGATCATTACGATCGTGGATAAGCGTGAGTATCAGGCGCTGATGAACTATATCAGTTCCAGTGATCCGGAGGCATTTATCACGGTGTATAAGGTTTCGGATATCCGGTACCGGCCGAAGAAGATCAGTGCGTGATAGAATCAGCACTCTTCTTGGCCTTGGACACTTCTATCGTTTGCTTCTTCCGCTTTCCTTCCTCCCGCAGTGCCTTAAAGAAATCCTTCAGCATCTGTGAGCATTCCTCTCCCAACAGTCCTACTTCCGTCTCCACCTGGTGGTTGAATCCATCCTCGTGGAGCATGTCGAGCACGGATCCGGCACAACCGGCTTTTGGGTTCATGCAGCCGATCACCACCTTCGGAATTCTCGCCTGAACGATGGCTCCGGCGCACATCGGACATGGCTCCAAGGTCACGTACATCGTACAGTCCTCTAATCTCCAATCGCCGAGAATGCGGCAGGCCTTCCGCATCGCGATGATCTCCGCGTGGGCCAGTACGTTTTTATCTACCGTCCGGCGGTTATATCCTCTCGCGATGATCCTTCCGTCATAGACAATCACGCAGCCGATGGGCACTTCCTTAAGCGCAGCCGCCTTTTTCGCCTGACGGATCGCTTCTTTCATATAATGTTCTTCTATCGTCATCTTTCTCATACGTTTCTCCAAATTCATTTCAAATACTCCTGCCTCTTATTTTACCGTATTTTTGATTTCTGGCAAGAGAAAATCACCCGATGTCCGGTCTTCTTCCCTTTTTCATGTGCAGAATGTCTAATAAATATCAATCTCGATTACAGCTTCTGTTTGATTCGTCAACAAACATACAACTTTATCCAGAAAATGGTAAAAGTTGTTGAAAATCACATTTCCAGTATGTTAATCTTGTATCACAAGATACGAGAAAAGCACTCATGAATCATCAATTTTTAACAAAGGAGAGGTAGTATGAAGAAAAAATTATTAGCACTCGGTCTCGCCGTTATGACGGTGGCTATGTCACTCGTGGGATGTTCGGAAAAGGCGGTTACATGGACGGTCACATGTCCCTGGGCTCCTTCCGGAGTCGCTGCTATGGTAAGCCAGAAGGCAGCAAGTCTTTCAAATACTTATTCTGATAAGATCATTCTCGTCGCTGACGCAGTAAAGGGTGACGCGGCAACGGTAAATAGCTGGGTTGCTGAAACGAAAGCAAACGATCCGGAACTCGTTTTCGCAGGTGAGGGACTTTTCTCCATCACCTCCATTCTTGATCCGGCAAAGATGCAGTTCACTTACGATGATTTCGAGTTTGTTGAAAACCTGTATTCTTCCGTTTTCGTTATGTCTGCTGATTCCAAGCTCAATATCAAGAATATTGATGATTTGAAGACATACATGGAGACAGGAAATCAGATCTCCATCGCCGCAAACGGCGCAACCGGTTCTGAAGCATTCCTCGCAGCCGCGTTATTCGGCTCAATGGGATACGGTGATCAGATCAAGATCGTTGCCTATAGCTCTGCTGCTGAGGCTGCACAGGCAGTTGCAAAGGGCGAGACAAACTTCGCAGTCTCCCACCAGTCCCAGATCCTTGAAACCTATCAGCAGGGCGGCGTTACCATCGTGTGCGCGTTCGACGGTGAAGACATTGCCGATGGTCCGTTCGCAGGAGTTGAGGGTGTTGGCAAATACGGTTATCCATACTTCAGAAACCGCTGCCTGATCCTCGCGAGAAAAGGTACTGACGCGAAGAAAGTTGCCGAGTTAAAAGAACTCTATGACAAGATTCTCGCAGATAAGAGCGTTACCGAGTGGCTTTCCGACACGATGCTTCTTGAAGTTGATACGATGACAAATGATCAGGTTCTTGAACATATCCAGAATGTACAGGATATCGTAAATGAGTACAAAGACCTGGTTGTCCAGTAAGTAACTTTTCAAAACCGGGATGCTGCAAAAGCGGCATCCCTCTTTTATTCTATGATGCCGGATATCCTGCGGCACGTTCCGCGGAAAGGAGAAAATCTTATGTTTAACGAGAAAAAATTAGATGAGCTCGCAACACGCATGAAGGAAAAAGAGATTTCGATCCCAACCGACCTCGCCGGATCCATCCTGTTCTTTCTCCTGGGCGCTGTCCTGTTTTTCATGCTGCCATCTCAGGTGCCGATTTCCGAAAATGATGTCATAAACGGGCGCGTCTTCCCAAAGCTTCTTTTTTCACTCATGATGATCTGCAGTGCAGTCCTCATCATCCAGAATATCATTAAAATTTCAAAAAAACAGCCGGTTCAAGTCAGCACCTTTAATCTTCTGACTGAGGTGAAGGCACTCATGATCCTGACGATCCTTTTTATCACTTATTTCATCTGCCGGATCACGGATCTGTTTGTTCTGGGAGCAATTTTCTGCTCCATTGCGTTCCTTGTCTATTTCCGCTGCAAAAAACGGTCCTACTATGCGATCACCATCGGAATGGCCGTGCTCATCTGGGCGGCATTCCGTTTCGGTCTGAACGTAAAATTTTAGAAAGGAGGAACAGAATATGCTCCAATATATCATCCCTGCTATGAAAATGCTGTTTACCGTTGAGAATTTCATCTGGATCAACCTGGGTGTCTTCATCGGTTCCGTCTTCGCGGCGATTCCCGGTCTGACCGTTATTCTCTGCATCATCCTGTTCCTGCCGTTTACCTACAAGATGACGGCGATCCCCGGCATGATGTTTCTTCTTGGAATCTACTGTGCCGGCGGATACGGCGGCAGCGTATCTGCAATTCTGATCAATACACCGGGTACTCCCCACGCGGCGACCACCATGCTGGATGGTCATCCGATGTCAGAAAAAGGCCGTACCAAGGCAGCGTTGAAGATTGCCCTTTACGCGTCCACCTTCGGCGGGATCTTCTCCGCACTGACTCTTTTATTTCTGGCTCCCCAGGTTGCAAAGGTCGCAGCAAACATCGGAACTGCCGAGTACTTCCTTGTCTGTGTCTTTGGGCTCACGATCATCGCCGGAATCTCCGGTAAAAGCATGATCAAAGGGATCATCTCAGCCTGCCTGGGCTTATTTATCTCCTGCATCGGCGCTGACCCGCAGACAAGCTATGACCGGTTTACCTTCGGAATTTCCAGACTTTATCTCGGACTTGATCTGGCGATCTGCCTCATCGGTCTCTTTGCCCTGATCGAGATCCTGAAAAAGGCGGAGTTAAAACCGGACCGTCTGAAGCTTGACACCTCAAAGATCATGGATGACGGAAAGATCACAAAGGACGAGTACAAGCGCATGGCCCGCCCGGCGCTGCTCTCTTCCATCATCGGTGTCATCATCGGAATCATTCCGGGTACCGGCGCTTCCATGGCATCCTGGTTCAGCTATGATGTAGCGAAAAATATGTCCAGACATAAAGAAGAATTCGGTCACGGCTCTGTTGAGGGAATCGCAGCGGCAGAAAGCGCCAACAACGCGGTTACCGGCGCTACACTGATCCCGCTTCTTACACTCGGTATCCCGGGCGACGGCTGTGTCGCGATCATGCTTTCCGCGCTTATGATCAATGGACTGAATCCTGGTTTGAGCCTGTTCACGACCCAGGGCGATATCATGTACGCCATCATGCTCGGACTGCTCTTCGTCAACCTGTTTATGTTTTTACAGGGCAAATATCTGACAAAGCTTTTTGCCAAAGTCGTATCGATCCCGCAGGAGATCCTGACTCCGATCATCGTGATCTTCTGCTTTGCAGGCGCTTACTCTGTCAATAAATCTTACTTTGACGTTGCCGTTACCCTGACGTTCGCAGTCATCGCGTGGCTTCTCTATAAGCTCGATTTTCCGACTGTTCCGATCCTGCTCGGTCTTGTTCTCGGAAACATGACAGAAACAAATTTCCGCCGGGCACTCCTGATCT
Source organism: Desulfotomaculum sp. OF05-3 (assembly GCF_003435535.1). Taxonomy (NCBI): domain Bacteria; kingdom Bacillati; phylum Bacillota; class Clostridia; order Eubacteriales; family Desulfotomaculaceae; genus Desulfotomaculum; species Desulfotomaculum sp. OF05-3. Next base: position 21,593 of record NZ_QWGO01000027.1, read on the forward strand.
CAGAAGGAAATCCTTCCATTTTTGTCAGCAGTCCATACTGCATCGCATTTATCATCCTGATCATCGGCGCTGTAGCAATGATCATCCGAAGCAAATTACGGGACCGGAACGTTCAGAAAGGGGCTTAACCATGAGAGAAAACATCATCTTCTATTTTACTGACCAGCAGAGGGCAGATACCTGCGGCTGTTTTGGACAGCCGTTAGATATCACTCCGAATCTCGACACACTGGCTGCGGGCGGTGTAAAATTCGACAACGCCTTTTCCCCGCAGCCGGTATGCGGTCCCTGCCGGGCATTATTCCAGACCGGAAAGTATCCGACAGAAACAGGCTGTTTCCGCAACAATATCATGCTTCCAAAGAACGTAAAAACTCTCGCGAATTATATCGAGGAAGCCGGTTACGAGACAGCTTACATCGGAAAATGGCATCTCGCAAGCGACGGTGAGCTTGAAAAACCGCCGACCATCGATCACACGATCACCGCTGTGCCGAAGGAACTCCGCGGCGGATATACCGGATTCTGGCGGGCGGCCGATGTGCTGGAATTCACCTCCCACGGATATGATGGATATGTGTTTGATGAGAACAATAACCAGATCGATTTTAAGGGCTATCGTCCAGACTGCATCACAGATCTGGCTCTTCAGTTCTTTGATCAGTATGACCGGAAAAAACCATTTTTCATGACGGTTTCCCAGATTGAACCGCATCATCAGAACGACCACAATCATTACGAAGGACCTGCCGGTTCCAAAGAAAAATATAAGGATTTCGTTCTTCCGGGCGATCTCGCCGCTTTAAAGGGAAATGCTGCCGAAGAATATCCTGATTACCTCGGTCAATGCGCAAGTCTTGATGAAAATCTCGGGAGACTTGTAAATCGCCTGAAAGAAGAGGGACTTTACGATAATACAGTGATCATCTTTGCCTCCGATCATGGTTCCCACTTTAAGACCAGAAACACCGATGAGCATTTAAACGGCTATGACGATTATAAGCGGAGCTGTCACGATGCCGCCACCCATGTCCCACTCGTGATCTCCGGCGGTGCGTTCAAAGGCGGAAAAGAAATCACGGAACTCGTCAGCACGGAAAGTCTTCCAAAAACGATCTTAGCCATCGCCGGGGTCGATGTCGGCGATGCCATGATCGGTGAGAATCTTCTTGACGTAGTTCAGGGAAAGAACGATAATAGAGCTAACGAAGTTTATTCACAGATCTCCGAAAGCCGTGTCGGCCGTTCGATTCGCACCGAGGACTACATGTACGCGGTATATGCGCCGGGAAAGAACGGCGGGGAATACGCGTCCGCAGACCTCTACGCAGACGATTTTCTCTACGATCTGAAAAAGGATCCATATGAACTTACAAATCTGATCCATGACCATGCTTATGACTCTGTTCGTCTGAAAATGAGAGAGAAGCTGCTCGCATGGATCGAAAAAGCGGAGCATACGCGGCCAGTAATCGTTGATCAGGCGTAATGCCGCAAAACAACTGGGATGTATCATCCGGCAGGACATGCTGTCAGTGTGTTTTGCCGGATTTTTGTCAGGGGGGACTCCATATGCTTGATTCTGGTATACAGCCAGGCCGGAAAAAGGCCGATAAAATTTACAACTGGCTTCGGGCTTACATCGATGAAAATAAATTTTCTTCCAACCAGAGGCTTCCATCTGAAAATGAACTCTGCCGCAGACTGGATGTAAGCCGCGAAACAGTACGTGCCGCCATGGCACGGCTCGTCGAGGAAAATCTCGTTACCCGTGTCAAGGGAAGTGGAACCTACATCAATAAAGATGCCGCCGTTTCCGGACCCGCCAGAAGTTTAAACGCTGAATATAAGATCGGACTGATCCTTCAAGGGCAGGACTCTCACGCAAATTCCCGCCTGATCGATGGGATCCGTGATGTGATGTCTGACACAGACGTAGATCTTCAGATCTTTTTTACAGACAATAAATTTTCCAACGAGAGAAACTGTCTCGATGTGGTAGCACATCAGGGATTCGACGGGTTTATTGTGGACGGGGTAAAGGCAAGTCTCTTAAATCCCAATCTTGACTGCTATCGGAACATCTTTGCGAAAAAGATCCCGGTCATCTTTTACAACAACTACTATAAAGAATTAAATTATCCCCGCGTGATTAACAATGACTACAAATGCGCCAGAGAATTGATCGGTCTTTTAACCAGAGCGGGGCACAAAAAAATTGCCGGGATCTTCGTCTACGACAATTATCAGAGCATTGAAAAGTTCCGTGGTTATGTAGGCTCTCTCCGCAGCGCAGGACTGAAATTCGAGGATGATTACATCAAATGGTGTATTTCCAACGAAGCCCATGCCGATGGATTCTACAAGGAAATCGGCAAGTTCTTAAAGGGACTTCCGAAGTGTACCGCCATTGTCTGCTGCAACTACATGATCCTGCAGTCTGTCCTGCATTTTCTTCAGGAAAACGGTAAATCCGTCCCAAACGATTATTCTCTTGTCTGCTTTGACTATTCCGGTCAAGACTGGGAACGCAGTGGAATTACCTGTTCCATTCATCCGGGTTATGATATGGGAATTCAGGTTGGCAAACGCCTGCTAAAGATGATTCAGAATCATGAATACTGCGGAAACGGATACTCATATCTCATGGATCTGCGGATCTATGAGGGGCGTTCCATCCGGAAATTATGACATAATGAGCCCAAAAGGAAAATGTTTTTGAGGAGAGCAAAACCATGAAACACCTGACCATCATGCTGAAACCGGCATCTTCACTCTGCAATCTACGCTGTAAATACTGTTTTTATGCGGATATTACGAGTCTCAGAGAGGTTTCCTCTTTCGGAGTCATGAAAGAGTCCGCAATGACCGCTGTCATGGATCATATATTTATAGATCTTGATGATGGGGACTATCTAACACTGTCATTTCAGGGCGGTGAACCGATGCTTGCGGGACTTCCTTTTTACCGGAATCTGGTACAGTATATTGCGGGAAAAAAACGAAATATCCATATAAACTATACCCTTCAGACCAACGGAATTCTTCTGGATGATGACTGGTGCAAGTTTCTTGCCAAATACGGGTTTCTCATCGGAATCTCCCTGGATATTCTCCCGGAAAGCCACGACGCGGTCCGGGTCGACACAGCCGGACAGGGAACATACGAACAGGTTCTTCGTTCCATCTCCCTGTTGAAGAAATATCACATCGAGCATAACGTGCTCTGCACCTTGACGCGGCAGACAGCAAGACATCCCGCGAAGGTCTGGGCACAAATCAAAAAGCTGGATCTGTCTTATATCCAGTTTACCCCCTGCCTTGGGGATCTCAATTCTCCCGGCTCTTCCGCATATGCCCTGACCCCGGAACGCTTTTTTCACTTTTATTCTGATCTTTTTGATCTCTGGTACCGGGATTTCGCCACGGGAAATTACCGGAGCATCAAGCTATTTGACGATCTTCTTCAGTTGCTTGCAAAGGGGCTCGTGACTTCCTGCGGAATCAGCGGGTACTGCCAGCCCCAGATCGTCGTGGAAGCGGACGGAAGCGCTTATCCCTGCGATTTCTACTGTCTCGACCAGTTCCGGCTCGGCAGCCTGGTTTCTGACTCTCTGCGGACGATCTATGAAAAGTCCGCAGTGTCTCCATGTAAGGTCAGAGATCTGCTTCCGGAATTATGTTCCGCCTGTCAGTATCGAAAATTTTGTGGCGGCGGATGTAAACGCATGCAGCGGGAAACTGCATGTATGCCTGGTGATACATTCTGTGGTTATCAGGCGTTCCTGGACCACGCGCTCCGCCCGCTCATGCAGATTGCTGCCGGAATACCCGGCTAAAAGGAAGGATTATGGAAAATAGAAAGAAAATTCTTATGAAGCTTTTCGTCTCGACCCTGTATCTCAGCGCTTTTACGTTCGGCGGGGGATATGTGATCGTGACCTTGATGAAGAAAAAATTTGTAGATGAATACCACTGGATCGAGGAGAACGAGATGCTGGACCTTGTTGCGATCGCGCAGTCAGCTCCGGGGCCAATCGCCGTCAATGGGGCGATCGTGGTCGGTTATAAACTGGCCGGGATGACCGGCGTGGTCACAGCGATCATCGGCACGATCATCCCTCCGTTCCTCGTTATCTCCCTGATCTCGGTCTGCTACAACGCGTTCCGTGACAACTTTATCGTCAGCCAGATGCTTTCCGGCATGCAGGCCGGTGTCGGGGCTGTGATCGCCTCTGTGACATATGAGATGGGGGCGGGAATTGTCCACGGGAAGAATGCCGTCTCCATGTGCATCATGGCTGCCGCTTTTCTTGCTTCCTGCGTTTTTCATGTCAACGTCGTCTTCGTTGTCATCGCCTGCGGGCTGATCGGCGCGCTGCGGACACTTGCGGCGGAAAGGAGAGCACAAAAATGATCTATCTACAGCTTTTCTTGAGTTTTCTGCAGATCGGCATGTTCAGCTTCGGCGGCGGGTATGCGGCAATGCCGCTGATCCAGGGACAGGTCGTGACTGCCCATCACTGGCTTTCGATGGAGGAATTCACGGATCTGATCACGATCTCCCAGATGACACCGGGACCCATCGCCATCAATTCCGCAACCTTTGTCGGAACAAAGATTGCGGGAACCGGGGGCGCCCTCGCGGCCACCTTCGGATGCATCCTGCCGTCCTGCATCATCGTGACCTGTATCGCCAGACTATACTTAAAATACAGAAATCTGGCACTCTTACAGGGGATCTTAAACTCCCTGCGTCCCGCGGTCGTCGCTTTGATCGCCTCTGCCGGGATCTCGATCCTCATCACCGCGTTCTGGGGCAGTCAGGCAGCGGTCGCCCTCGCGAACACAAACTGGCTTCTTGTTGTGATCTTCGCTGTCTGCGTTGTCCTGCTTCAGAAGTTTAAAATGAACCCGATCTGGGTGATGGTGCTGGCCGGAGTCATAAAGACCGTCGTTTCCCTGATCGTCAACGTATTCTAAGGTCCGTATACCAGTACCCAAACCGTCCGTCTCCCACGGGCTGGCGTCTGGAGAGGACGAAATTCGGGAAGCCGAACATCGTTGCCATATATTTTTCACTGCTGTAATAGTGGCCCGGAACCCCTAAGAGGTATCGGGCTTTCTTTTTGTTTCCGCCGAGTTTTACGAGGATCAGGTAGCGGAAATTGTAGTAACCGTGGAGAAGAAAGCTGTTGTTTCCGTGGATCCAGCACTCCCGCGGAAGTTTTCCGATGTCCTGGGGGCGGATCGTTAAGATATCGCATCCGTCCTCATACTCGAATGGCTGGATCTTCGGGTATGATTTTTTTAGTTCTTCCCAGAGTTTTTCCGGGTCCGCTGCAAGATCCTCAGTCTCCTGTAAATAACGCAGGACTTCCGGATTTTCGAGTTCCGGGGAGACCATGGGGGCTGGGGCGGCATTTGTCCGCGCTGTCTGGCTGTTTTGCGGCCGGGAGGGACATGGTGCAGCCGATGCAGGGGCAGTTATCTGAGTTTGAGTCTCCGCTGATGAAGCAGACTTGGACATTACCGGCTGCCCACCCACAGGATTTTGCGTTGCATTCTTCATCGACCGCATCGGATCCTGACGCGATTCTTCTGGTTGTTCTGTTATTTCTGCCCGATCTGTCTTTTCCTCTGCCTGGTCGATCTCTTCGGTTTCCTCCGACAGGTATACCATCCCATGCTCTTCACTATTCTCTTCCTGCTTCGGCTTCTCATCCTTTTCTGCATCATCCTGCACCGTTGTCTCACCCTGTGCCGATGAAGCTTCTTCCGTCTCCTGCGCTTCATCCCGCAGCTCCGCCGCATGCGCAGTCTTTTCCTCCTGTTCCCGGCGTTCCTCCTCTTTGGCGATCTCGGCCTCGATCTCTTTTACTACTTTTGAGACTGCCTGCGGTGTCATCTCTTTTTCTGCTTCCGGCAACATCTCCGCAGTAAATTTCGGCACAGAAAGAACTGGATTCTCCCCGGTATTTCCCTCTTCTGCTGCCAGCGCGTCCTCCCAGATCGTCTTGTAGCACCGCCAGGAATTTTTCACGTCATGGACCGAGAGTCCGAAATATGTATCAAGACCTGTTCCTGTTCCTTCCACGTTCTTCGTGTCCACATTCGCACGGAATTCCCCGTTTCCGCCCCGCACGAACACATTCCCTAGAAATGTCTCGCGACCGCCTGTCCCCAAAAGGTACACTCCGATGGCGTTTCCGCCCATATAGATCCGCTTCACGTTCACATTGATCCTGCACTGCCCGTTCCGCGCCTCCAGCTTCGCGAATCCCACATTTTTTCCTTTTTGTTTTCCTTCGTACTCGTAAATATAAGAAATCAGTCTGCGATAATCTGCCATAATCAAAAACACTCCTTCTGCACTTATGTATATGCGGAAGGAGTATTCTTCATGATCATTCTATGAAATTTATCATTTGATATTTTTTATTACTTACGGATCGCGCCGGACTTCACAGCCGCCTCAGCCACACGCTTTGCGACATGCTCCGCAACGCCTTCTTCGAGGGCACCTGGGATAATGTACTCTGCGGAGAGTTTATCCGGTGTTACGAGTTCTGCGATGGCCTGGGCTGCAGCTACTTTCATATCATAGTTGATGTCTCTTGCGCCGCAGTCTAACGCGCCGCGGAAGATTCCCGGGAACGCGAGGACGTTGTTGATCTGGTTCGGGAAATCGGAACGGCCGGTTCCCATAACTTTTACACCTGCTGCCATCGCCTCATCGTACATGATCTCCGGGTTCGGGTTTGCCATTGCGAATACGATCGGATCCTTCGCCATTGTTTTGATCATTTCCGGTTTCAGTGCGCCTGCTACGGACACACCGATAAATACGTCCGCACCGACGAGGGCATCAGCCAGTGTTCCGCGCTTATCCTCAAGGTTTGTGATATCGCAGAGCATCTTCTTGTGATCTTTAATGCCGACTCCGCGGTCTTTGTAGAGGATTCCGTTCTCATCACATGCGATGATATTCTTTACGCCTGTCGCAAGCAGCATCTTGATGATCGCGGTTCCGGCAGATCCCGGTCCGTTTAATACGACATGGATCTCATCGATCTTCTTTCCGACAACCTTTAATGCATTTAAGAGGGCTGCCGTAACGACAACAGCGGTACCGTGCTGGTCATCGTGGAATACCGGGATATCGAGCTCTTTCTCCAGGCGCGCCTCTACCTCGAAGCACTTCGGGGAAGCAATATCTTCCAGGTTGATTCCGCCGAAGCACGGAGCGATGTATTTTACTGCTTTGATGATCTCTTCTGTGTCTGTGGTGTCAAGGCAGATCGGGAACGCGTCAACGCCGCCGAACTCTTTAAAGAGGACTGCCTTTCCTTCCATAACCGGCATAGCGGCTTCCGGTCCGATGTTTCCGAGGCCTAAAACTGCGGTTCCGTCGGAGACAACCGCTACCAGATTGCCCTTTGCGGTGTATTTGTAAACGTCTTTCTTATTATCATGGATCTTTCTGCACGGCTCCGCAACGCCTGGTGTATAGGCTGTGCTTAAGTCATCTCTCGTCTTTACCGGAACCTTGCTGACAACTTCGATCTTTCCATGATGTTCCTCATGGAGCTTTAACGCTGCTTCATTGAAATTCATTGCGCTTCCTCCTGCGAATTCGTTTTCGTTGCTGAACTGTCTTTCCGTTTCATATCCAGAATGGCTTACATTTTGCCATTTCTGACAGCCATATTCTTTCATGCTATTTCAATGTATCTTTTCCTAACAGTTCTTTATCTGCTTAATTTCGAGTTTACCACAATCACTTTAAAAAGGAAACTGCTTTTTACTGTGTTTTCCCACTCGCTCTTTCTTGGCAGAGATGCTGTATTACCACACCGCCACCGCACCGTCCGCCCGCGGCTCCGTCGCCCCACAGAGCACGCCGTTCTCATCCCGCCAGATGATCTGTCCACGGCCAAAGGTCAGGGAACTCTCCAGAACTTCCATCTCATGTCCGCGGCGCTTCAGTTCTTCCACGATCTCCGCCGGGAATGTTTTCTCCACCTGGATCTTCTTTCCGCCGACCCACTGCCATCTGGGCGCATCTAAAGTCTCTTGCGGATTCATCATGAAATCCAGCGTGTTCATGATTACCTGCACATGTCCCTGGGGCTGCATGAAACCACCCATGACGCCAAATGGACCTACTGCTTTTCCATCCTTCATCAGAAATCCCGGAATGATCGTATGCAGGGACTTTTTTCCCGGTCCCAGACAGTTTTCCATTGTCTCGTCTAATGTAAAGTTCGCCCCTCGGTTCTGCAGCGCGATTCCTGTCCCCGGGATCACGATGCCGGAGCCAAATCCCATATAGTTGCTCTGGATGTAGGAGACCATGTTTCCTTCCCCATCCGCCGTGCAGAGATAGATCGTTCCGCCGCGGAACGGATCGCCTGGCTCCGGATCTTTCGCCATTTCCCCGATCAGGGATCTCCGCTCTGCCGCGTATTCATCCGACAGAAGCGTCTCCACCGGCGCGCGCATATACTCCGGATCCGCCACATACCGGTTGCCGTCCGCGAATGCCAGCTTCATCGCCTCCAGCTGCTTGTGCACCGTGTCCACACAGCTTCGGTCCGTGAAGGAATATCCTTTCAGGATATTTAACGCCATCAGCGCAATGATTCCGTCCCCGTTCGGCGGGATCTCGCAGACATCATATCCCCGGTAATTGACATGGATCGGCTTTACCCACTCACACCAGTAGTTCTCCAAGTCCGATTTTCGGAGATAACCGCCGGTCTTTCTCGAATATGCGTCGATCTGATCCCCAAGTTCTCCCTGATAGAACGCCTTTGCGTGAGTTTTCGCGATCTTTTCTAACGTCTTCGCATGAGCTTCCGATTTCCAAATCTCTCCCGGCTGTGGGGCATGTCCGTCCCGGGCGAACGTGTCGAACCAGGGCTTAAAGCACTCGTCCTTGAGTGTCCCGGAAAATTCCTTGTATGCATTGTTCCAAAGCTTTGAGATCACCGGACTCACCGGATATCCCTCTCTCGCGTATGTAACTGCCGGCTCCATCACCTTCTCAAGCGTCAGTCTTCCAAACTTTTCCGAGAGCTCTGCCCAGGCCGAAGGAGCGCCTGGGACCATCACCGGAATCCAGCCACGCTTCGGCATCGCGGTGTATCCCTGCTTTTTTACCTTCTCTGCCGTGATCGCCATGGGCGCTCTTCCACTGGCATTGAGGCCGTGAAGCTCCCCTTTCGTCCAGACCAGGGCAAAGGCATCGCTTCCGATCCCGTTGGAGGTCGGCTCCAGCACGGTCATACAGGCCGCTGTGGCGATCGCCGCGTCAATGGCATTTCCTCCCTGTTTTATGATATCAAGCCCCGCCTGTGCCGCCAGCGGCTGGCTCGTGCAGACCATGCCTTTCCGGCCGTATATCACGCTTCTTCGCGATGGATAGTCGTTTTTCAGCGTGTCAAATTTCAGCATAGTTTTCTCCTCCAGGTCTATTATTTTCTGCAAACAGGTCATCGCCTGTTCCAACTGCGTGGATTATAGATCTATATGTCGAAATCGTACCACTTTAACGTATTAAATGTCAATCTGTAAAAAGATAATGTGCCCCAACATATTTTCATGTCACAGGCAGACTTTTCACGATCTTCTGCTTTGTCTCGTCATACAAAAACGGTGCAGGAACTTTTTCCCGCACCGCAGCTTCTACTCTAATATAAAACTCTCCACCAGCTTCTTCGTAAATTCCGCCTTTGGATGCCCGATCACATCTTCCGTCCGGCCGGTCTCCACGAATTTTCCTTCTTCCATGACCGCAACCTCATCGCAGAACCAACGGACCACATCGAGATCGTGGGAGATAAACAGGTAGCTGAGACCCAGTTTTTCCTGAAGTTCTTTTAGGAGTGTCATGACCTGTGCCTGTACGGAGACGTCGAGCATACTCGTTGGCTCGTCTAAGATCAGGATCTTTGGATCCAAAGAGAGCGCCCTGGCGATCATGATGCGCTGTGCCTCGCCTCCGCTGATCTGGTGCGGATAGCGGTCCAGAAGTTCTTCCCCGAGGTCTACCAGGTCCAAAAGCTCTTTTACACGTTTCTTTCTTCCGGCTTTGTCATACATTTTATGGATGATCATCGGCTCTTCCAAACTGTAACCGATCTTTTTGGCCGGATCTAAGGATGTTTCCGGGTGCTGGAAGATGATCTGGATCGTCCCGTCGATCTCGATGGTGCCGGAATCCGGCTTGATCAGGGAGAGCAGCATGTTGGCGATCGTGGACTTTCCACAGCCGGAATTCCCGACAATTCCGAATGTCTCCCCGTTGCAAATCGTAAAGGACACATCTTTTACCGCATCCACACGGGTCTTCCTGATGATTCCGCCCGTAAATGTCTTGCAGATATGGCTGACCTTAAGCATACAGGACACACCTCACTTTCCGTCCATCCGGAAGCTCCGCCTCCGGGACCGGCCCGTTTTTGCAGGCGTCCGCCGCATACGGACATCGCGGATAAAAACTGCAGCCGGAGTTTCCTTCGTTCTTTCTCACCGCGCGCCCGATGGGGTTCATCCCTTTCGCCGGAAGCGACGCGACCAGTCCTTTCGTGTACGGGTGAGCCGGATGTTCCAGGATCGTCCTCGTGTCCCCGACCTCCATAATACTTCCTTTATAGAGCACCATCAGCCGGTCGCAGAGCACGCCCGCCAGGGCGATATCGTGGGTGATCACGATCATTCCTTCGGTGTCCGTCTCGGAGATCTCCTTCAGTACCTGGTAGACCTGCCGTCTTAAGATGGCGTCCAGACCTTTTGTCGGCTCATCGGCGATGGCCCACTTCGGCCGGTTCATGAGTCCCATGGCGGAAATCACACGCTGGTTCATGCCGCCGCTGAGCTGAAAGGAGTAGGCGCGGCTGATCCGGTCCGGGTCAGCGAATCCAAACCGGCGCAGGAACTCATCCCGCCGGGAATTTGCAAGTTCTTTATCCTTGTTTCCATGGACAGTCATGCACTCCGTGAGCTGTTTTCCGATTCTTCGGATCGGGTTTAACGACTCCGTGGGATTCTGTGGGATCAGGGTGATCTCTTTTCCGCGGATCTCCTGCATCTCCTTTTCCGGCAGCCGGTACAGATCCATGCCCTTATACATGCAGGTTCCTTCCACCTTCGCCTGACCGGAGAGAAGTCCTAAAATGGACATGCCGAGAAGTGATTTTCCGCTGCCGCTCTCCCCGATGAGTCCGGTGACACTGCCCGCCGGGAAGTACGCGTTGACGCCCTCCATGGCATGTACCGTCTCGCCGCCGTCCTGGAAGGAGACGGAGAGATTCCGGATCTCAATGTCGCTTTTTTCTCCTGTTTTCCATTCTTTTCTATCTTCCATTTAATCTTCCCCATTCTCTGTGCTCTGTATCTGCTATCAGCCCCTGTACTTTGCACGCTCACGCTGCTCATAAATTTTCGTGATCCGAGCTTCCTTCAACAACGTTAAGCGTTAAATTTCTCAGGCGGGCTTACAGCGGATCATTTCCCTGGCACTACATGTTCTTCATGACATCTTTCCTCACATCCAGCCGGTCACGCAGCTCATCCGCGAGAAGGTTGATGCTCAGGGAAAGCAGTAAAATACATAGCCCCGGCGCGACGACGAGCAGCGGTTCCTGGCGGAAATACTGCCTCGCGTCGTTGATCATAACGCCCCAGTCCGGTGTCGGCGGCTGGAGTCCCAGACCCAGATAGCTCATGGATGCCACGGAGATCACGTTTCCGGCAATTCTTGTGGCAAAGAGCACACATAAGGTTCCAAGGATATTGGGCGAAATGTGGAGAAACAGGATCCTGAGATCACTGGCTCCGATGGTCTTAAGTCCCTTGATAAAGCTCTCCTGCTTTAATTTCATGACCTCGCCACGGGCGATCCTGGAAAAACCTACCCAGGAGTTGATCACGATGGCGATCAGCATGCTCTTTACGCCCTGTCCCAGGAGACCTGCCACAGCGATCATAAGTGTCAGGCCCGGAAGTCCCTGGAAGATGCTGGAGATCGTCGTGATGACTCCGTCGATCCAGCCGCCGAAATATCCCGCGAAGAGTCCAAGAGCAAAGCCGAGCAGCATGGAGAGCACCGTCGCAGCCAGTGCGAGAAGAATGGACTGTCTTCCGCCGTAGAGAACACGGCTCAGGGTATCCCTGCCGATATTATCGGTGCCTAAAAGGTGCGCAGCCGACGGTTTCTGAAGCGCCTCTGACAGGTTCGATACCAACGGATCATAAGGCGCGAGAACCGGTGCCAGGACGCTGGTGAGAAGAATGATAAATAAGAGCACAAGACCGGTCTTCGCCTTCACGGTCAGACGGGGTTCTTTTAATTTTCTCATGATTCCACCGCCTCTCCCGCACGGATCTTTGGATCCAGCGCGATGTAGATCAGATCGATCAGGATATTTGTCAGCACATAGATGCATCCGGAGAACAGGACGTAGGCCTGCACCACATAGTAGTCTTTCGACTGCACGCCCGCGATAGCGTAGCTTCCGATTCCGGGGATCGCGAAGATCGTCTCCACGATGGACGCGCCGCCAATAATGCCCGCCATATGGTTTCCCAGGTAGGTGATGATCGGGATCAGGGCGTTTCCGAAGGCGTGGCGGATCACCGCGCGGCGGCGGCTCATGCCTTTCGCGTCAGCCACGGTCATATACTGGCGTCCGATCTCATCAAGGATCGCGCTCCGTGTCAGTCTCGCGCAGACTCCGATACTCGGGAGTGCCAGCGTGATTGCCGGGAGAATAAATCCGGAGCCGTCAGAGATTCCGCTGCTGGGCAGGATCTTCCACTGTTCGGCAAAGATAAAGATCAGGACAATGGCGATCCAGAAGCCGGGGACGGACAGGGCCACTGTGGAAAATGTCCCCAGAACATGGTCCAGCAGCCGATCTTTTTTCACCGCCATCAGGACACCAGATCCCACGCCGAAGACGATCGTTAAGATCATGCTGAAACCGGCCAGCTTTAACGAGATCGGGATCCGCTTCGCGAGCTGGTCCATGACACTTTTATTCGTGAAAAATGAGCGGCCCAGGTCGCCGTGCACCAGACCGTCGACCCAGTTGAAATACTGGACTACCGCCGGCTGGTCCAGGCCCATTTTTGCCGCCATGGCATCATACTCCGCCTGCGTGTAGGATTCATTTCCATTTGGATTCAGCACCTGGTCCACCGGATCCCCCGGCGACATGATCCCAAGCGCAAAGGCAATGATACTGATCCCGACGAGTACCGGCAAGAGCATCAGCATTTTTTTCAGAATGTACTTTAAAAGTGCCATATGTGTTCCTTTCAAAAACAGCAGAACTGCCTTTTTCAGACAGTCCTGCCAAATTCATGTCTTATCTGCCTGACCGGCGGATATCTGACCCGCCGGATCGCTCTCAGATATTATTTTACCCAGGAAATTGTCGGAAGGCCGACACCGAAGGTCTTTCCTGCGTAGTGTGTGATCGCTTTGTTATGGATGTTAACGTTGATCTGGTAGCAGATCGGAACGCATGCGCTGTCATCGAAGAGTTCCTGCTGGATCTCATCATAGATCTTGCTGCGCTCTTCTACGTCAGCGATCGTCGGAGCTTTTGCAACGAGCTCATCGATCTTCTCGTTATAATAGTTGTAATTTAATGTCTTGTTGCTGTTTCCTTCGCTTGCGAAGTACTGCTTAAATGTGGAAGTCGGATCTGCGTTGTTGATTCCGAATACGGTGAGTGTCATGTCGTAGGTGCCTTCCTGCTGTCTCTCTTTATAGAGGGAGGAATCTACGATCTCGATGTTGATGTTGACGCCGAGTTCAGCGTAAACCTGCTTTAAATACTCTGCAACCGCCTTGCAGTTGTAGTCAGATGCAGTGCTGGAACGGATGATCATGGTCATGTCCACAGTTTTGTCGCCGAGAACCTCTTTTGCGAGGGCTTTTGCCTGCTCCATGTCATAAGTTCCCTGAATATCCAGATGGAATGTAGACTGGGTGCTCAAGAAGGAGTATGCCGGCTGTAAAAGTCCGCCATAGATCACGCTGCAGATGCTGTCGCGGTCTGTTGCGAGGTTGAATGCCTCTCTCATCCGCTTGTCCGCAAGGTACTCATTTTTATCGTTGAACATGATATACTCGGTCATATGGCTCGGAGTGCTGTCCATCTCGAAGCTGGAGTCTGTGTCGCAGAGGTTCTTTGCAGCGTCCATGGTGATCGCGCCGTTGTCCGCAAGTCCCATAACTTCACCGGATTTTAATGCGGATACACGTGTCTCTGCATCCGGGATGCAGCGGATCTTGAAGGTCTTTACCTTGCCGTTTTCACCGTAGTAATTGTCGTTTCTTTCAAGTGTCACATACTCGGACTCTACATGGTCAACGATCTTGTACGGGCCTGTACCGATCGCGTAGTCGGAGATCACGCCTGTCTCCTCGTCGAAGCAGTTCGGGCTGTACATCGGGCTGCCATAGTCGGAAAGGACATACTCAAGCGTTGTGATCGGCTGTGTGAAGGTGAATTTTACGGTGAAATCATCGACTTTTTCCATCTTATCGAGGTTCGGGAGAGATTTCTCGATACTGAGTGTCGTATATGTGGAGGTAATTCCATGACCCCAACGCTCGATATTCTTTAAGCATACATCAGCATCAAACTGGACACCGTCTGTAAAATACGCGTCATCCCGCAGGTTGAATGTCCACTCAGTACAGTCATCGTTGTGCTCCCAGGATTTTGCGAGCCACGGATCGATCACGCCGCCGTTGTTTGCCGTGAGCGCTTCCCATACATAAGCGCCTTCCCAACAGTAGTAAGCGTCTCCGCTTCCCTGTACAGCGTCACGCGGAGTCGCAATAACGACCTCATCTGTCTCGTTTTTCTCTGTGTCTTCCGCTGCCTCGGCTGCTGTTGTTTCCTCCGCTGCACTTGTCGCTGCCGCTGCAATTGTCTCTGTCTTTTCTGTCTCTGCCGCACTGTTGTTCGCGCTGTTTCCGCATCCTGAGATTACGGATGCCGCCATTGCTGCCGCTAAGAGCAGACTTGCATGTTTCTTCTTCATGTTCTCCTCCAGGTTGTGTAAATATTGAATTGTTTTGCCTCCCGGCCTATCCTTATCTGTAACGGACCCGGTAACTGTACAGGGCTGATGGATAGCTGTATTTTATTTATAACTTCGGAGTTGGTATGGAGATGTTCCATCTGAGAATTTTCAAATACCGAAATGCATATGCATCAGAAAAAGATGTCCGTTGGAATCAGCCGACATATAAACGGTACGATCAATGCCTCGTGACCTGGAAATTTTCTTCCTGTACCAGCAGTCCGGCAGGTTTCCTGACTTACAGATCATCACACAAAACCGCCTTCCCAAAGCTTTCACGACAGTTTATCCAACTGTCCTTCTTCCTCAGTGACCGCGCTTTCGCGCATGGTCTTGTATTCCCTGCTCACAGTGACGAGATCGTACAGGTCTTCCACCTGTTTCCCTTTTACCTGCTGTCCGCCTGTTCTCATGAACTTTTTCACAGCGGCAGCAGCACCGGATGCCTCTTCGATTGTTATGGGAGATATTTTAACATCCTGGTAATTATAATGCAAGGGAGCAATTTAAAATAAAGAATGACGCTGGCCGCTTTCGGTTACTGTTTGCGTAAAGCATGAACAGTAACCGCTTTCGGAAAAATATAAGAAAAACAGGAGTAGAATCCTCATAATCCTACTCCTGCCTCATATATCGCCTATTCTTTTGTCAGATACTCCAACGCTGTCATCGCCATTGCTCTTGTACAGAGCTTGATATAGCGCTCGTCGATACAGAATCCCGGACTGTGTTTTGGAGAATTTCCACCGACACCGACCCATATCATGCAGGACGGAGCTTTCTGGGAATAGAATCCAAAATCCTCAGCACCTAAAAGCGGATGTTCTCCGGTAATCAGCCAATCTTCCGGTTTTCCGTCCCCGAGATCCACATGGATAATGTCCTCATATTTGCGGAAGGTGGCCGCTACAAAATCAGAGAACTTCTCATCGTTGTAGACTGCCGCGTAACCGGCACGGAATGCCAGATCACAGCTTCCCCCCATAGACTCGGCGATTCCATTGGAGATCGTCTCAATTTTTTTCATCATCGCTTCTCTGGACTCCTTTGAGAGATTTCTCAGCATGACGCCCAGCGTCACTTCATCCGCAATGATGTTCGGCGCTGTTCCACCGTGGATCATTCCCACATTTAAGGTCGCCCGATCCATCGGAGAAAGATTTCTGGAAATGATTCCATGGAGCGCTGTGACAATGGACGCGGCAATGTATACAGCATCCACACCCTCTTCCGGGGTGGAGGAATGAGCGGCTTTTCCATGGACTGTGATCTTATAGCTGTCGGAATATGCAGTCAGATAACGGCTTCCAACGACTATCTTTCCCGGGACCCCATTTTCCACATGAAGCGCAAAGCACGCATCCGGAATCTCATCCATGAGTCCGGCTTTGATCATCTCTCTTCCGCCGCCGCCATTTTCTTCCGCCGGCTGGAATACCAGCTTCACCTTTCCTTTCCACTGATCCTTTGTCCGGTTTAAGATCTCTGCTACTGTCAGAAGATTGGAGGTGTGGATATCATGGCCGCAGGCATGCATCACTCCCGGTACCTTTGATTCGAAGGGAAGTCCAGTCTTTTCCTGAATTGGCAGTGCATCCATATCGGCCCGCAGCATCAGGAATTTACCCGGCTTTCCACTGTCGATGGTTGCGATAATGCCCGGTTTACATGGACTTTCCTCATAAGGAACGCCAATACGGTCCAGTTCCCGGCATACGATCCTGCTTGTCGCAAATTCGTGAAACGAGAGTTCCGGATTTGCATGGATCTCATGCCTGATCTCAATCGTATGCTGTTCCAGTTCATCTGTTAAGCTTCTGATAAGTTCCCCTGTGTCCATCTGATTTCCTCCTTTAGAAGCCGATCGCTGTACCTACAAAGATCGATGCGATCATGATCACAAACAGCATACCGTAACACGGTATCAGGAATTTATACCACTGTTTTAAATCTACCTTTGCCATCGCAAGGCATGCCATTAAGTTTACGCTGGTCGGAGCGAAGAGGTTTGTGAAGCCATCACCGTACTGTAAAGTTAAAACTGCCATCTGACGGGTAACACCTACAACGTCGGAAAGCGGGGCCATGATCGGCATCATAACAGCTGTCTGTCCGGAACCGGAGTTGATCACAAAGTTGATCAGACCATTCGCAATGAACATTCCGATCGCTGCGAAAGCACTGCTCATATGGTTTAACGGAACTGAAATATAATAGACGATCGTGTCAAGGATACCGGAATTATTGAGAATAACGCTCATAACGCTGGCAAGGACCATAAATACCATAACGCCGCACATATCCTGTGTTCCTTTTACGAAGCGTCTCATGGTCTCATCAATATCGTAATGCGCAAGGAAACCTTCGATGAAGGCAACCGGCAGCATGATGGAGCCTAACTGTGTCATGCCAAGTCCGAGAGTCGGTCCGCCTGCCGCGAAGAAAATGAATGCTCCGAAAAAGATCACGAGGATCGCGATCTCACGGACAGTCATGGGACGGTACTCACCTGCGCCCGGAACATCTCCCTCTTCTACCGTGTTTTCTCCGCCAAAGTTTTTCGCATAGATTTCCGGATTCTTCTGGCATCGTTTTACCCAGAAGATCAGATATGCAGAAACCACCGTCAGATTCAAGATCGTAACAATTGTTCGGAGACCGGAACCGGAGTACGGAGCCAGACCCGCAATCTCCTGTCCGAGAAGGCCTGTTAACGGGTTGATCGGAGATGTCATAAATCCGGTAAAGGATCCAAGAATCACAAGACCGACTGCAAAAATACGGTCTGCTTTTAACTGCTTTGCGATCGTGATTCCAAGCGGAATAAAGAGCACAACTGTGGAAATCATGGATCCAACACAGCCTAAAAGCGCCGTTGCAAAAATATAGATCGGAATGATGATCAGGGCTTTATCTTTTAAGCGATGGATCAGGTTACTGAGCGCCCGGTCCAGAACACCTGTGGAATTTACGATTCCCATCATACCACCCATGATGATCAACGTTACAAATAATTTGCCGAACGTACTGTAAACAAGATCGCCGACTGCCAGAATTACCTGTGCCGGATTCAGATAGATCTTATCGATAATCTGGTATGTACCCGGAATTGCCATCTTTCCATCGCGTTCATAGGCGCCGGAAGGAATGATGAAGGACATCACGTAGACTACCGCGATAACAATGAGGATAACTTTCCACATGCTCAACGGTGCTTTTTTCTTCTTTGCTTGTGTTTCACCCATAGTGTCTCTCCTTTTTTGTCTACAAATGTTTTTTGTTTGAATTTTTTTACAAATCCCCACAATGAATACTATACTCTGACTTTATCGGACACGCAAGCAATATTTTATTTGCCACGAATATTCCTTGTTATTTATGTTTTCAGGGTGTGTTTGCTATACATTTTTATGACATGTATAGTGACGGAGTTAACTTCCGGAACATGAAGTATCTATCATTTACCTGCCCGCATTCGCTGTTGTTTTGCAAATATGTTTACATAATTCGCTCACATTTTTTAGTACCTCACCGTTATGATCCATTTTTAATTGCCATTAAATTTTACAGCTTAATACTGTGGAATATCTCTCCCTCCAGAGTTTTCCAGACAGCTTCTCCGGCCTTCAGGATCATATAACTATGCTCACTTCCCTCCTTCGGAATCGACACAGAACCCGGATTCAGGTACAGATTTCCATCGCCGAATGGTTCCCACGCCGGGATATGGGTGTGGCCATGAAGAAGAATGTCCCCTGGCTGCATCGGCGGAAGTGCGTTTAAGTTAAAATGATGACCGTGAGTGGCGTAGATCAGGCGGTCCGCCGTTGGGATCACTGCGTAATCCGCGAGGATCGGAAATTCCAGAACCATCTGGTCTACCTCTGTATCACAGTTTCCGCGAACGCAGAAAATCCTGTTTTTCCGCTCATTTAACATTTTGATGACTTCCTTTGGGTCGTACTCTTTCGGGAGGTCGTTTCTCGGTCCGTGGTATAAAATATCGCCCAGAAGCAGGAGACGTTCCGCCTGCTCCCGGTCGAATGCCTCCAGCATCTTTTTGCAGTAGTACGCGGAGCCGTGGATGTCGGACGCGACCATAAGTTTTATCATTTCAGCAAATTCCTTTCCTTTTACAGATCAGCACATCTATCTCCATGCTGCTCTTGCCTTCTTTAGATTTCATCGTTCCTGCGGTTTTTTTCAAGCACATAGACATGTTCTGTCACAGTTTTATTTAACAATTTCCACTCCAGATCCCTGTTCGTATGATGATACCGGAAGCCGCATTTTTCTGCCACGCGCTTCGATTTTTCATTCCCGTCAAAATATGCGTACCAGATTCGTTTCAGCCCCAGTTCTTCAAATCCGTACCGAATCAGCTCCTTTACCGCCTCCGGGATGATTCCCTGCCCCCAGTACGGAGTTCCCAGCCAGCAGCCGATCTCTCCTTCATCTTCTGGTACTGGCATATTGCATGCCTCGCCCACTGTAAGGCCTGCACAGCCCACCGGCTTTCCGGTACTCTTTAAAACCACCGCATACGTTCCATCCGCCGATAAAACTTCCCGGATGATCTCTCTGCTGTTCTCCACACTCATATGCATCGGCCATCCTGCTTCCGGACCGACCTGCGGGTCTTTTGCATATTCGTAGCAGCTCTCCGCATCGCTCTCCTTCCATGGTCTTAAAATCAGGCGTTCTGTCTGTAATTCCATCTTTATTTACCTCTCTTCCATTTTTTATACAGGTGATTCTCCGTTAATACTACCAGATCACCTTCATCAATTCCCTGCTCATAAAGCCAGTCATCTTCCTGACGGATCATCCTCTCGTTTTCCTTAGCATCTTTCAGCCGGACGAAAACTGTTCTCTTTGCCCCTACAGGGCGTTCCTCACAGCCATAGTCATCCTCCTGAATCTGGAGAATGATGTATTCCTGTTCGTTTTTCATTTTACACACTTCCCTCATAATCTGGCTTTTCACTTAACTTTTTTATAAAACAATATTTTCCTTTTCCATGCCCTTTGACCGTTTCAATGATCTCTGCGCTTATCAATAACTTTATTACTTCTGATGCTCTGGTTGCTTTTAATCCTGTCAACAGCATTATATCTTTTCTTCCAAACGCTTCTGCTGTTCCGTATGCTTCATATATACGCAGAATATGGTCCACTGTTTTATCTGATAATCCAGGAATTATTTTTCCAATCTGTTTACGAATGTTCGCTTTTATACTCTTATCGTTCACTTTTTGCATTTCAATGTCCGCTTTTATACTCTCATCGTTCGCTTTTGGAGGAAACACAAACTTTCCGCTGATATGCATGACCCGATTATGCAGTTCATTTTCTTCATTCAATAACAGATTTCGCAGAAATAGCTCTAAATACTCTGTTGTTTCATGAATCCCAATTTTAAAATTATTATAATTTGCCCGCACCAATGCATTTCTAAAATACCATGCATTCTCGGCAAATATATCATTGGTGGCATCAAATCCCAGCGTTCTTAAATACTTGATAAAAAATACTGCCGTCGTTCTGGTATTTCCTTCCTCAAAAATATGGATTTGCCATAACCTTGAGACAAACACTGCCAGATGATGAATTATTTCATTGATCGACAGACCTTTATAGCTGAATGTTCTTTCTTCGGAGAAGTCATATTCCAACGTATCACGGAGTTCAGATGCATTTCCATAAAGAACTGTTTCTCCGTCTAATACCCACTCTTTTTTTGTGATGTTATAATCCCTGATCTTTCCGGCGTGTCTGTAGATTCCAGTAAATAGTTTTTTATGAATCGAGATATATTCATTTGGAGTAAAACTAAAACCCGTTTCTGACAAGACCTTTACGATCCGGACAGAAACCTTATCCGCTTCCTCCGTTCTGTCTCCAGGATCCTGTTTTGGGTTTTCTTCATAGTAGCTATTTAAAAGCGAATTTGCCTCATCAATTGAAATATCACCTTCGATATTCCGAATCGCAGTATCGATCAGATATTTTGACGTTTTCAGCCCATCTACTGCCTGCAGCCCAATTGCTGTCTGCCATGCATAGCCTTTTTCACGTTTATTCGGCTCTGATTCTCTTATATATTCTTTGAAAGGATCCTGATTCATTTACATCTCCTAAATATCATATGAGGACTCTATAGAAATTAATAGGCCGTGACCGACTACTGCCAAACAAGAGTTTGATATTTTTACAGCACAAGCTATGTTCTAATAATTCATAAAAAATATCGTGTGACTGATGTCCAATTTAAAGGAAATCCCATTATTGTAAGCAACTCCTTTTCAGCTAGTTGACTACTTTGTCTATGATATGTATGTAACACCTTAATCAGCGAACTCTTAAAATCAAGAAAGCTCTCTTTTGGTAATAAATAACGAAAAGCAATAACCACACCAAACAAATCTCTTTTTCCATAAACATACTGAATTCCTTTTTTCGGAATACCAAGTTTGTCATGAAGTTTGGTGTCCGGAAAATCTATTTGTGTTCGGAAAGAGTATAAGCGTTCATTGTGAGCACATACATTTCTAAACAGAGTAAGTATTTTTAAATATTGTTCCAATGTTTTTTCTTTTACATGCGGAAAATTTTTGCTAATGCTGCTCTGTATTTGAGATGGAAGCAATGTATACAGTTTTGAAATTTGTCCGTAAGTAAGTGTATTTATCAGCACCCATAACGGAACATTGTGATACACCTTACGTTGGTGAACCACATATGTATGATCCTGATTCTTATTTGCCTGATAATCAAGAAGATTTATAAGGCGATTGATATCATTCATTTTTTTCAGGCTGGGATTATAATTATGAGGATCAAGATACTCCGATTGTTGTTCACCATGAACTGAACAGAAATGATAAGATATCAGTTGACGCATTCGACATTCAATTTCACATAGATATTTAAATATAAGTTCGCGTAGAGATAAATCAAAATGATACAAAGCTAAAATATCATTGAAAGACGCACCATTCTGATAAATGCGTGTCATCGGATCAATAAACGGAGTTTTGTATCCTCCAATCAGTGAAAAATATCCAATATTTTTAAGAACTTCTTTCGCCGACTCTGAATCATTTATTATAAGCTTCTTTTCATTGATAAGCTTTTCTATCTGCTCATCATATGTAAGAAATGGCTTTGCCAACTGATCCGCCTCCTTTCTGTACAAAAAAAGGAGGGCCCTCAGGTCCTCCCCCGGTCCCAGTCCTCGCGAGTATCTGGAACCTGATCACTGCCTACACTCTACCACAAAATATGCCAAAAAACAAGTAGAAATCGAAGGATTTCAACTTGCTATGCATGAATAATAGAATAGGCACAAGTATATTCTATGCATAGTATATTGCAAGTATACTTTCCAATACTTCATTTGCCAAATTTTATATGGTCACTCAGGATATTTATGGCATGGTCTTGCTCTGCTGACTGCGTTTTGTCTTCAGCTTATAACCTTCAAAAGATACCTGAGGTACCGTTTCTTGCCTGTACCCATTTCCATACGCAGCGCCACACCGTTGCTTCTAAAATCGAGTGAGAAGAACCCAAACCTCATACAAACAAAATCAAAGGCCTGCTGCTGATGCTGGTACGACTTGACCATGATCGGTATCGGAAGCAATTTATTAGGAATTATCAGTTCACCCCCAATCCAAGTGATACACGCACAGCTACATCGACCCTTGCCATGTCTTCTAATCGAAGTTTTTCCACTACAGATAAAATGTCTCTCTTATCAATCGTTGCCATCTGCTCTGTCTTCACAACAGAAACTCGAAGATTGTCATAGTTTTGAAGAACAACATGTGTCTTCATGTCTAATCGTTTCACTTTTGATGTGAGAAAAGCAACGATGACTGTCGGACTGTATTTGTTTCCTATATCGTTCTGAATCACAACTGCCGGATGTATCCCATTAACAACATGACCGCTCGCATTTTCATTACGGACATAAACAACCGTTCCTCTGGTCAGTTCTAACGTTCCATCTTTTAACTCAACCATTTACTCGTTCCTCCCGTACCTCATGAATTTCAATGTTTCTTACACTTGTGCCAAGTATTAACACCAGAACCTCACAAAAATCGCTGAAAAACCGTTTTAAAAGACTCTGTAACAGGCAAAACCTTTTCGTCCATCGGTGCATCTTCCGGGGACAGGACAATAAACGGGGCGGATTTGGTATCCTCCATTTCATCCCATGGATTTTCCACTTTCTCACCGCTTTTTTCAGAACATTCAAAGCGGAAAAGTCCGTCGGAGAAGACCTTATCAGCATGGCGCTTATACTCTTCTTGCACCACATCCTCTGTATAGTCGATGTTGTCGAGAAGAATCCGAATCTCATAGTCAATCGTTCCAGTCGTACCGGCATCTTTTTGGAATGCATCTCCGAGGATGATATTCACCTGTGTCTCTTTCTTTAAATCCTCATCCCAGCGGTAGTATGCGTACCCGCTGTTAGTGAGGTAATTCTTGCGATCCGCGCGATAGGTGCTTCGGATTTTTTACAATTTTCTTTGTGACAAATTTCTTATGCATCTCGCCACCCTAATGCGCATCTCAGGCTTTGAGATATTTGAGTTTTAACTCACGAATATTTTATGTCCGTAGAATAAATAATTGAAGATATCAAGTTTTAACATAACTTTTAATATAAGATAATGGTAAATATGTTGATATTTAAGTGTATTTTATGTAAAATAGATATGATATATATGATTTACTATTATGCTTTGAAGATAAAAAATCAAGCCATGCTATTTCTCATGACTTTTGCTGGCAGAAAGGAGCCATGAATGCCCCAAATTATAGAGAATTTTTTTGAAAATATCTTATTTAGATATGAAAGTTGTTCCTGTGACTGTGTGGAAGATATCGAACATATCACTCCTGGCAAAGAACCAGTGCACAGCTATAAACTGCAAGCGCTCCCAAATGAAAAGAAGCTATTTGGATATGCCGCAAAGAAAGGCTTGGTTCGTATTGCCATCAACGGTACAATTGAAGATGCCAATGTTCTCGGAACACTGATTGCTTTGCCAAATAAGCCACAGTGGGAACTCACCAATTTCCTGAAAAACAATGGCTTTCTGTTTCCGGTGAACACAGAAACCTATGAAGCATTTGATGAAACATCCTTATATGGTATCATTGATCGTCTCAGAATGACTGTTGAACTGATGACTGCCGCCAATGAGGTAAGAAAAGATTACCAGAAAATATTGAAGTTAACTCTTTCACTACTGTTTGCACCGGACGTGACATTAAAAACCGATTCTATGTCAAAGAAATACCATAGCTGCCACCATTCCTACATTGATCTCCTTAAGAATCCTCCTGTACAGCTGTCACAGGAACACCGCGAACAGGAATTCAACGGAAATATCTTTACTGTTATAGATTCTATCCATAGTAACTCACAGTTGATTGTGTCGGAATACAACGATATCATCGGTGGATACTCTTCTGTTCCCGGTTTCGATGATCACATTTTTAAGAATATCACCCTAATGTATATGAACGGGAATGATAGCGGAACAAACCGCCTGATTACCGAATTTCTGTTTCATTACTTCCATGATGTAGGAATGCTTAATTTCAGCAATGACTTTTCATATTATGCAGAACCCAATATGGCAAACTTCACGCCCGAAATGAAAGATGCCCTGATTAAAATTGCCAAGTTCATTATTGGAGAGGAAATTAATGCCAATCTGGACGGTATCCATCCTGTATATGATTCAAAAACAATGACTCCATCATGGAAAGTGGATTCTTTACTATGTGCCGCATATTTTTCCATTTTCTATCTCAAGCCTGACCTTGAACTATACCGTCCTTGTGATAATCCGCGATGCGGTAGATACTTCCTTGTAAAAACCACTTCCACAAGGAACCGATTCTGTAGCCAAGAATGCTGTAACCGAGTGACACAGGACAGATACCGCAAACGAAAAAGAGAAAAAGAAGAAAACAAATAAAAAGACCACTGACTATAATGCAAAAGTGCATCATAGTCAATGATCTTTCTTATTCATTTTCTGTCCCGTAAGGAATAGATGTTTCGGCAACCCTGGATAATTTCGGCTCTGGTCGTGTATAGGTAACAGGCTCCGGCAGATACGTAGCAGGTTCTTCACCCGTTGTGGTTATTGCAACTCGTTCTAGTACTGTCTCGATACACTTAGCAAGCGCGACTTTTTCTTTGATTGGTTTACCGGAATAATGATACATCAAATACCTCGTATCCATTACAACGCCTTGAATGCGTTCGTAGTACTTCCGATTATATCGCCAATCACCGATTGCTTCACCAATGTTTCCAACGAAGGACGTCAGTTTGAACGGATTATCAGCCATGTTATACGGCATAATAAAAGCATTGAACAAGGAACCTGTATCCACGCCTTTGTATTTCTCAAGGTACTCGCCATATGTAATCTGCTTGTTAATGGACGAGCCATTCGGCAAGTGATCTGGTATTCCTGTTCTGCCATACTTATAGCACTTGGCATCCAAAATGTAGTATTTACCGTTGTAAATCATAATTGTATCCGGCATAAGTGGATGCTTTTCTTTGTACTTGCCGTAGTCAAGCAACCATCTGGATCTTGGGAAGTGTTTCTCCTTGTCCCACTCACCGAATGCACGATCAATCAGTTTTTCCCATACATGATCGAAATCGTCCGTACCAAAGTAAAATTGCTTATCGGATGTCTTTTCATCTATGTACTCAAGCATATCCTTCATGCCTTGGAACAACGACTTTTTCTTATCATCGTTGGTCGCATATAATTTGGCCCGGACAATTGCAATCGAGGTTTTAACATCCGGATGGGGACCTGGGTCTTCTGGCATATACGGAACATATAACCAGCCTAAACGCTTAAATGCTTCATATACGCAGAAACGATTGATCTGTGTGATTAGCTTTGTGTCGTTCGGAGTCGATGATCTCACTTCAAACTGGGTAAAAATAAAAGAACTGATACCATTCTTATTCTGAACAAGCGGCATCTGTTTTCTTGCAGTTCTTGCCCAATCCTGCTTACCTGTAGGAGCAGTCTTATAGGTCTGCTCTGTTTCCACATTGAATATTACGGGTACTTTTACACCACTTGTCCG
>NZ_QWGO01000028.1:0-1171 GCF_003435535.1 Desulfotomaculum sp. OF05-3
AGCCACTACTGTTACAACGTTAGTATAGCACTTCAGGAGTCAGCACAACATTGTTTCCGAATGTGGCTTTTTTGCCCATTGTTTCAATCTCCTGCACCGTCAGAGCAACGGTCTTTGCTGTTTTGGTTTCCTTTTGCAGAGCTTCCAGTTTCTGTTTCTGCTTCTCCGTGGCAGCTTTGGCATTCTCCAAACCCCGCTCCACCTGTGCCACCTGTCCGGCCACAGTTTCCAGCCGCTGCTGTTCTGCCTGCACCTTGAACTGGGTCACAGTCAGATGTTCCTCGGTGCTTCCACGTTCTCCACGCTCCAGATCGGTATATCCGGCAACTCGCATGAAATGAAAAAAGTCATCCTGCAACACACTGTAGGATGACCTCAAAATCTTTTTTCCTCTTGCGTTCAACATTGGATTACCGTCCTCGTCAAGCACCGGCTTGGACTCCCATTTCTTACTGCGGCTGACCTGTGTGATGACCTCCTTAACGGTTCCCCGGAGGGCTTCATCCTTGCATCGCTTCGACCAAAGGATCTGCTTTTCCACCACCGGGATATAAACCACATGAAGATGATAGTGGTACACATCCTCGCCCAGAGCTTCGGACATTGCCCGGTTGCGCTCATCGGCGTGCATCACAGCGGAGAGGATATACTGCTCACCGCCTACAATCTCCACGGCGGCTTTGTAAGCATCAGCATAAAACTGTCTTGCAAATTCATAGCCGCCATGGTTGTAGAAGTAAGCGGAGTTCACATCAAAAACCAACTCGCCGTATTTGATGGCATCCGGTTTCAGACCTCTGGTGGAGATCACGCCATCCTGTTCCATCTGCTCAAACATTTTCACATAATCGTCCGTGGGTGCTTTGAAATGAACGTTCAGAGAGGTGCGTTCCGGCACGATGTCCTGATTGCTGTAACTGTTCTTTTCACGCTCATTGTGTTCCTGTATTTTTGCCACATCATCCGGTGTCGGTAAGTCCTGATTCCGGGCTACGGTGCGGTCTATTCCATCATTTCTTGCCATAGATTTTTTGTCCTTTCTTTGAGATTTACAGACAGCGGGGAGCTACGGAGAGGCACTTTTTCAAAGTGTAATAACCCACTATAACACTTTCATCCATACTGGCTGCAAAGTGCCGTGGGCTCTCCGAGGGCTCCTCCGGAGGGGGGA